>VBKJ01000280.1 GCA_005879795.1 Deltaproteobacteria bacterium | reverse complement strand
GTATTTGATCCTCGGGGCCAAGGCGCGGGCGGCGCTCGACGGTCGGCCGATGCCGGACGAGGACGATCTGCGCGCGGTCGCCCCCACCGTGCTCACCCACCGGCTCGTGATCAATTTCGCGGCGGAGGCGGCGGGGCGGAGCGCGCCGGACCTCGTGGGCGAGCTGCTTGTGACGCGGGGCTGGGTGCAGGGGTAGACGGTACGGAGGGACTCCCATGAACAAGGTCGTGCTTGCCGGCCTCGCCCTGATCCTCGTCCGCGACTGTGATATCGGGGGCCCACGCTTCCACGGGCAAATCAAAGGCACGTGGGGCGGCGACAACGCTGGCTTGATGGCATTCGACACGACCGCCCACGTTCATATCGGCTGTACCGCGGGTGATACGAAGCAGGCGATCGTGGCCGACGAGCAGGGCCGGTTCGACACACCGGGCCGCTACAACATCACCCTCTATCCGGTGGCGCGCGGTCCCGACCATCCCGCGCGGTTCACCGGCTCGACCGACGGGCACGTGATGACGCTTACCGTGACGCTCACGGATACGGCGGTCACGCTCGGGCCGGTGCAGCTCGAGCTCGGCAAAGAGCCGCAGATGGGGCCGTGCCCGATCTGCCGGAAGCCGGGACGGTGAGTATCGCAGGGCGTTGTCTCGCAATCGCGGTCACGTCCTTCTTGAGCGCTCTGGCGGCATGCGGCGGACTCCACGACATCGTGGACCGTTGGCCGACGTTCACGGTCGGAGGACAGGTCACCACGGCGACGGGAGCGCCGGTCGTGGGTGCCGACGTTCGTGTCATCAGCTGGTGGAGCCCCAGGACGTGCTCGGACTCGATCGCGTTCACACTTGGATCAGACACCACGGACCGCGTCGGGAGCTACGAGACGCGCCTTGGCTCTCTCACCAGTACGTTTAGCGGATGCGTACGAGTCGAAACGGGGACGGTCAGGCGAGACACCCTTGTGAGCGACGTGCAGCCGGACACCCGAATCGACGTGAATCTACAGGTGCCGTAGCCCACCGCTTAGCCGCCCCCAGCACGCATGAGTCCGCGTGATTCCGAGGATAGCCTACTGGTATCGCTCAGGGCGGACACGTGAGGTGAATGTCGGCGCTCACCTGACAGGGAAACGCAAGTCCACGCAGCCTGAAGTCGACCGGCATCTGCACGATTGACCGTACCGGCCGACCCTTGCGACGGGCCGGTCGAAACCGCGCCAACGCGAGATACTGCGAGACCGGCATGGAACCCGGGATCGGGCGTCATCACGAACTGAATCGATCCCGGCTCGATTCGGCCCAGCGTGTCGAGAATCGCCTGGACCAACACGCGCCCCTGGATGCGATTGCGTCGCAAGTCCTCCGGGTAGTCAAGCCGAGGGCCGAAAAGCAGGGCGGGCTTCTGGGTCAGTGAGTCGTCCTCGTCCTAGATCGGCGCCGGCGCAGTCTCTTGAAGCGGGTGCCCGCCACGACGGCGCGTGCCGGCCCGTTGAGCGCCGTGTCCGGGGTGGACACGACACGCACGGACCCGGAGTCGGGGCGACCCTTGGCGTCGAGCACCACGCTCACGCGCACGGTGCCACCGATGCCGCTGCGCCTCAGGCTGTCGGGATACCCCATGGGCGGCTGGCGCAGGACCATCGGCGCCACCGTGAGCTGATCCTCGGCGTAGATGTGTTGGGTGTCGGCCGCCTGCGCCGACGCGGGGCGACGGATAGCAGCAACCCGACGAGCGAAGGAACAGCGCTCACCGGCACGAACCTGCGCCCGAAGCGCTCCTGCCGTCAAGTTTGCTACGAGAGCGTATTTCATTTCACGGTTCCTTGGGGATCAACTCCCACCGGCCGTACACCGTGACGGACACCGGGACCGAGGGCTGGACCAAGCCTCTACGCTCCTGAGCGGTTACTCGATGCCGACTTTCCTCATGAGCGCGCTAAAGCGCGGATCTGAGCGGAGGGGGTCGAAGAAGGGTGCTGGGGTGACGAGCACGAGCCATTCGGCGCGCTCCTCGTAGGCCGCCTGCAGCGAGCGCAGCGCTTGCTCGTTGTTCCCCAGACCCAGGTGGACAAGTGCGATGGCGAAAGCTGTGTTGCCGGGCGGGCGGCGCTCGAGCGCCGTCAGGATACGCTGCGCCTCGGCGCGCTCGCCGGCGCGCCCGGCTACGTACCCGAAGATCCCCGCGAAGTTGGGCGCGTCGCCAGCCAGAGCCGCCATCTTTCGAGCCTCCGCCAGCGCCTCGGCGTAGCTCCCCTTCCCGGCGAGCGGTAAGGCGAGGAGCATGTGCGCGTGGGCGGAGCCAGGCTCGAGGTCGAGCGACTTCTGCTGCACGACGATCGCTTCATCGTATCGTCGGGCGACATACAGGGCCCAGGGGAGCCCTGTGGCGACGTCCGGATTCAGCGGATCGAGCTCGTGGGCGCGCCTGGCCTCGGCGAGCGCCTCGTCCAATCGTCCGTGCGCCGCCAGGCAGTTCGCGTAGAAATAGTGGGCATTGGCAACGCTGGGATTCAACTCAATGGCCCGCCGCAATTCGCGCTCTGCT
>VBKJ01000279.1 GCA_005879795.1 Deltaproteobacteria bacterium | reverse complement strand
CCATCCGGCCCTCGAGGAGTCCTTGAGCACGATGCGCTGCCCGTCCTGCGGCCACGCGAACCGCGCCGCCGCCAAGTTCTGCGAGGAGTGCGGAACGCGCCTGGCCTCGGCGGCGGCGGCCGCAGAGCCGCCTCGGGCCCCGCGCGACTACACCCCCAGGCACCTCGCCGAGAAGATCTTGGGCTCCCGCGCCGCTCTCGAAGGCGAGCGCAAGCAGGTGACGGTCCTCTTCGCCGATGTGAAGGGCTCGATGGACCTCGCCGAGCAGCTCGACCCCGAGGAGTGGCACCGCATCCTCGACCGCTTCTTCCAACTCCTCGCCGAGGGCGTGCACCGCTTCGAGGGGACCGTGAACCAGTACACCGGCGACGGCATCATGGCCCTGTTCGGCGCGCCCATCGCCCACGAGGATCACGCCCGGCGGGCGTGCTACGCAGCGCTTCACCTCGCGGAATCCCTCCGCCGCTACGGCGAGGAGCTGAAGCGCACACTCGGCCTCGGCTTTTCGGTGCGCATGGGGCTGAATTCCGGCGAGGTCGTGGTCGGCAGGATCGGCGACGACCTCCGCATGGATTACACCGCGCACGGCCACACGGTCGGCCTCGCCGCGCGCATGGAGCAGGTCGCCGGGCCCGAGCGGGTCTACCTGACGGAGCACACGGTGGCCCTGGTCTCGGGGTTCTTCCGGCTCCGCGACCTCGGGCGGTTCGAGCTGAAAGGCGTCCGTGAGCCGGTGCGCGTCTACGAGCTCGAGGGGCTCGGACCGATCCGCACCCGTCTCGAAGCCTCCCGGGCGCGTGGCTTCTCGCGTTTCGTCGGCCGCGACGAGGAGATGAAGGCGCTCGAAGCGGCGCTCACCCACGCCCTCGAAGGCGAGGGCCGGGTCGTCGGGCTCGCGGGAGATGCCGGCGTCGGGAAGAGCCGGCTCTGCTGGGAGCTCGCCGAGCGCTGCCGCGCGCGCGGCATCCGCTTCGCGGAAGGGCACGCGCCGCCGCACGGGAAGATGATCCCCCTCCTCCCCTGGATCGATCTCTACCGGAACTACTTCGGGATCACCGAACAGGACGACGACGAGACGGCACGCGACAAGATCGCGGGCCGGACACTGCGCCTCGACGAGAGCCTCGCCGAATCGCTGCCGATCCTCTTCGACTTCCTCGGCGTTCCCGACCCGGCCCGGGCTTCGCCGCCCATGGACCCCGAGGCACGGCAGCATCAGCTCGTGGAGCTCGCGCAGCGCCTCGCTCGCGCGCAAAGCCGGCGCGAGCCGGCGGTCCAGCTCTTCGAGGACCTCCACTGGATGGATGGGGCGAGCGAAGCGTTCCTCGCCGCGATGGTCGATGTCCTTCCCGAGACACGCACGCTCCTCGTCGTCACCTTCCGGCCGGAATACCGCGCGCCGTGGATGCAGAGCTCCTGCTACCAGCAGCTCTCGCTCCTTCCGCTCGGTCCTGCGGCGATCGCGGAATTGCTCGACAGCCTTCTCGGCCGCGACCCCTCGCTTGCCGGCCTTGCCGAACGGATCCGTGAGCGGGCGGGCGGGAACCCCTTCTTCACCGAGGAGGTCGTCCAGTCACTGTTCGAGGCCGGCGTTCTCGGCGGCGCCCGGGGAGCCCATCGGCTCGTGAGGCCCGTCGAGCGGCTCGATATCCCGGCGAGCGTGCAGTCGATCCTCGCGGCACGCATCGACCGGCTCGGTGAGCGGGAAAAGACCGCGCTCCAGATCGCCGCCGTGATCGGCAAGGACTTCTCCGAACCCGTCCTCGCGCGGGTCGCGGAATTGCCGGAGGAGGAGCTCCGAGCCGCGCTCCGGGAGCTTGTCGCGGCCGAGCTCGTCTACCCGCAGAGCCTGTATCCGGTCGCCGAGTACGCGTTCAAGCATCCGCTGACGCAGGAGGTTGCGTACCGCTCCCAGCTCGCCGAGCGGCGTGCGCGAACCCACGACCGGGTCGCCCGCGCGATCGCAGAGACCTACACCGGCAAGCTCGACGAGCGAGCAGCGCTCCTGGCGCATCACTTCGAGGCGGCCGGCGAGAGCCTGGAAGCCGCGAGGTGGAACCGGCGCGCCGCCCGCTGGGTGGGATCCACCCACCTCGCCGAGGCCTTCGCCCACTGGCGGAGAGTGGTGAGGCTCCTCGACGGGCTCCCCGAGTCGGCCGACACGGTACCGCTCGCTCTCGAGGCGCGGGCCGCCGTTCTCTCCTTCGGCTGGGTCGTCGGCATCTCTGCCGACGAGGCTGGGAAGCTCTTCACCGAAAGCCGAGCACTCGCCACGCGCGCGGGGGAACCGAGCGCCCTCGCGATCCTCACGGCCCACTACGCGGGAATCAAGGCCGCGCACGGGGAGATCGACGAATACGTCCGCCTGAGCTGGGAAGCCGCGCGCATCGCGGAGCGGACGGGCGACGCGGCGCTGCGCGCGGCGGTCTGGCCGCCCCTCGTGCGCTCTCATCTCCTCTCGGGACGGCTGCGCGAGGCGCTGACGCTGTCCGAGCAGGCGCTCTCCACAATGCCCGGGGATGCCGCGTTCGGGACGCTTCTCGGCTACAGCCCGTACCTCAACCTCCTGCAACTCCGCGCCAACCTCCTGGCGTACGCGGGACGCTGGCCCGAGGCCGCGAGCGGGTTCGAGCGGATGATCGTGGTCGCCCGCGAGCACGGAAGTCAGGGACTGGTGGCGTCCGCCTCCAGCGACTACGGCTGGTGGGCGGGGCTCTTCGGCGATCCGCCGACCGCGCTCGCTCAAGGCCGTCGCGGTCTCGAGATCGCGGAAAAGCTCGGCAACCAGATGACGCGTGTGTACGCGCACAACGCGCTCGGGGTCGCCGAGCTCTCCGCGGGACGAACGAGCGAGGCAGTGGCGGCACTCGAGCAAGCGCTGCGGATCGCACGCGAGATGCGAACCGGTGAGGAAGCAGCGTTGCTGACGCTTGCGCACCTGGCGGAAGCGCATCTCGCCGAGGGAGATGCTGCTCGTGCGCGGGAGCTCGCGGAGAACGCCGTGAGCGAGGCCTGCCGGCATCGTGTGCTCGCATCGGAATGCTTCGCGAGGCTCGTCCATGCCCGAGTCCTCCTCTCCACGGAAGGGCTCGCGGGGGGAGCGGGCGCGGCGCGCGCCCTCGAGCGCGCGCTCGCCCTCGTCGAGGAGACGGGCGCCCGGTGCTGGGCCGCCTTCGTTCGGGTCGAGCGCGCGCGGCTCGCGCGGCTCTC
This sequence comes from Deltaproteobacteria bacterium, assembly GCA_005879795.1. Classification (NCBI taxonomy): domain Bacteria; kingdom Pseudomonadati; phylum Myxococcota; class Myxococcia; species Deltaproteobacteria bacterium. Next base: position 167 of record VBKJ01000279.1, on the reverse strand, counting down.
GGGCGACGAGGCGGGATACGCGCAGGAGATGGGCCTCGCCCACCACCTCTTCACCGAGATGGGCGCGACGGCGCGCGCGGAGGAGGTCGCGCGGGAAATCGGCCGGTGAGCTGCCGTCGCCTGCTCCGGCCGCGGCGCTGACGGGCTTGCCCGAGAGGAGGCGCCTC
>VBKJ01000278.1 GCA_005879795.1 Deltaproteobacteria bacterium | reverse complement strand
ACCGTGCACCGCTTGGTGCTCTTGGCGAGATCGGCCTTGAGCCACACCTCCTGGGGCGAGCCCACGTTCATCGCGATGTTGGAGTTCAGGGCGACGATATGCCACGTGCCCAGGTCGTAGCTGTAGTAGCCCTTCCCCGACTGACCCGCGGCGGCGCCGAAGTAGTTGAAGTACCCGCTCGCGCCGGACGTGAGATAATCGTGGTTGCCGGGCACCGGCTTGGTGCGGGCCTTGAACCGCCCCCACGTCGGGTTATAGCAGTTCTTATAGACCGTGCTCGACCCATCCGGGTAAGCGTTGTCGCCGTCCGCGAACACCGTCCCGGGGATCGTGTCCATCAGCTTCGCGGTGAGCGAATCCTGGTTCCTCGTGCAGTCGGCGATATCTCCGGCGCCCACTAAGACAGGCGGTGCAACCACGGTGACGGCTACCGTGTCCATCCCGGAGATACCGCCGCTGTTCGTCACTGTCACGGGCACGCGGAAGGACGCCACGGTCGAATACACGTGCGCCGCGCTGATCGGCGCGGCCTGGCTCGCCGTGCTGCCGGTGCTCGACGTGCCGTCGCCCCAGTTGACCGTGTATCCCCACGGGCCATCGCTGGGATCGGGATCGCTGAAGCTGGCGGAAAGGGTGACCGTGTCGCCCGGATTCGTCGTGATGTCGGGGCCCCCGCTCACGGTCGGCCGTGCGCCGTGACACGCGGTCGTCCCGTTGTCAGTGAACGTCTTTCCTGCGACCGGCACGAACTGCCAGCTGTAGGTGGCGTCGTCGAGCGTGAGCTTCAAGACGCCGAACGTACCACTGTTCCGCACCTGGCTGTTCGGCCGTGTGGTACCGAACGGGGTGACCAGCGCCCCGCCAGTTCCGGCCACGAACTCACGGATGCCGCCCGCCGGATCGGCCGCACCGGCCGGCGTCTGAGGCGCGAACCGCTCGTAAAAGCCGTAGTGGGCGTTCACCACGACGTCCACGCCGGCGGCGTACAGCGCGTCCCACAGGGGCCGGATGTTGGCGTTCGGGTTGTCTTTGGAGTCGAAGAGGGGGTGATGCCAGTAGGCCAGGGTACAATGCGCCGGGTGCGCGGCGAGATCGGCCTTGAGCCACTGCACCTGCGCCGACGTCGCGGTCGTCGGGACCAGGGACGGGCTGCCGCTGTTCAGTACAACGACGTGCCACGCGCCGAGGTCGTAGCTGTAATAGCCTTGTTTGGGGTCGCCCGCCGCGGCGCCGAAATAGCCGAAGTAGCCGCTCGCGTTGGCGGTCTTATAGTCCAGGTCGCCCGGTGCCGGTTGGGTACGCGCCTTCTGCCGCCCCCACGTGACTCCGTAGCACGTGTTGTACTGCGTGAGGGTGCCCTTGTCGTACGCGTTGTCGCCGGCGCCGAACACCGTCCCCGGAATCGAGTCGAGCAGGAGCGCCGTCGCGGCGGCGCCGGGCTGGCCGCAAAAGGCGATGTTGCCGGCCCCGACCAACGTGACCGGACCGGTGCCCGCAGCGAGGTCGGCGGCCGGCGGGCGCGATACGGCCGTCGGGATCCGAAAACTCTGGTCGTCCCGGCAGGTCGTCATAACGAGTAGCACGGCGAAAGACAGGAGACCGACGAGGAGGCGGTTCATGCGATAGGGGCGAGGCACGAGCCGTGCCTTGAACGCGGACCATAACTGACGTCGACGGGAAAGTCGGTTTGTCGTAGTTGTCTTACAGCTCCGTGGCGGGGCGTTGCGCCGACGCCGCGCCGCTCTCGGCGAGCAGGCGGCGCGCCTCGACCAGCTCGGGGGGATCCGGGAAGCGGCGCCGGCCGACCAGTGTCGTGACGATCACCCACAGCGTCCGCCCCACGATGCGGGCGTCGTACCAGAGCGAGGCGCGGCGCACGTACACCACGTCGAGCGCGAGCTTGAGCGGCAGCAGGTGCGCCGCGTAGGCCGCCTCCGGGTCCGTTCCGACGAGCAACGCGGCGCCGTGCGTCGAGCTGTAGATGCTCCCCGGGCTCGCGAGCCCGGGGCGGACAGCGAGCGTTTCGAGGCCGAGCGCCGTGTACAGCCGCGTCACGATGGCCGGATCCTCGGGGCGCGGGCCGACCAGCGCCATCTCGCCGCGCAGCACGTTCCAGAGCTGAGGGAGTTCGTCCAGCTTCACGGCCCGCAGCCAGGCCCCGAACGGGAAGACCCGCGGGTCGTGGGCACCGGTGATGCGGCTCGAGTCAGAGCGGCGCCGCAGGTGCATCGTCCGCAGCTTGAACATGATGAACGGCCGCCGGTCGCGTCCCACACGCTCCGCGCGATACAGGACGGGGCCGGCGGACGACAGACGGATGCCGACGGCGGCCAGGGCGACGAGCGGGGCAGTCACGACGGCCGCCAGCGCCGCCAGCACGACCTCAACCAGGCGTTTGGCCACGGCGCAGCGCGCGACGGACGGTGACGAATACCTCGGCGGCGTCCAGACACTGCTGGTTGCCCCACGCCCGCGCGCGGTGGCGCAGCGCCTCGAGCGAGCGGGGGTGGGGATACGGCCGCA
>VBKJ01000277.1 GCA_005879795.1 Deltaproteobacteria bacterium | reverse complement strand
GCGATGTACGCCGCCTCCAAGGCCGCGATGAACGCCTTCAGCGAGGGGCTCTGGAGCGACCTCGCCGGCTCGAACATCCACGTGGCGATCGTGAACCCGGGGCCGATCGACACGGAGATCTGGCTCAAGGAGGACGAGCCGAACGCATACCACGGCAGGAAGTACCCGCCCGAGATCGTGACCGACGCCATCTTCGAAGCGATCGAGAGGCGCCGCTACGAGATGACCGTCCCCAGGCGCAATCCGATGCTGGTGACCGCGCGCTTCCTCCGCCTCTTCCTCCCCAACCTCCTCCGCTTCGGCCTGGCGAAGTCGGACCCCGTGCCGGCGGAGGTGGTCGAGCAGGCGCGGGCCCGGGCGCTCAGGGGCAAGCGCCTCGGGGACTTGAGCGAGGGCTGACCCGCACCCGCTCCCAGCGTCGCAGCTCCACCTGTCCGGACGGCGCCCCGGGCGGTTTGGTCACGTCGGCTACGCGACACAGGTGGACGTCGACCCGGCGCCCGGCGCGCGCCTTCGAGTTCGAGGCGGCCAGCTCGGCGGCGCGCTCGACCACGGCCCGCGGCAGCGCGTCGAGCCTGTCCGGATTGCGAACCACGACGTGGCTCCCCGGCACGCCGCCCGCGACGTGGAGCCAGAAGTCCTCGGGCGCCGCCACCGCGAAGGTGAGCTCGTCGTTCTCGGCGTCGCCCCTGCCGATCAGGACCTCGTACCCCTCGACGACGACGGTCCGGTACCGCCGCCCCTTGCTCGCCACTCCACGAGTGTAGCGGACGCCGCGCCCGAGAGAAGAGGCGAGCCAATTGACGCTGCCGCCGAAGGGGTCTAGCTAGCTCAGGGGGGCGACCGAACGGGGGGTGAGGGCATGGCCGACACGCTGACCGTCATCGACAACCGCACCGGGAGGAAGATCGAGCTCCGCATCGAGCACGGCGCCATCCGCGCCACCGATCTCGCCCAGCTCGGCATCGTCAGCTACGACCCGGCGCTCCTCAACACCGCCGCTTGCAAGAGCAAGGTGAGCTACATCGACGGCGAGCGCGGCATCCTCCGCTACCGCGGCTATCCGATCGAGGAGCTGGCCGAGAAGAGCAACTTCCTCGAGACCGCCTACCTGATCGTCAAGGGCGAGCTGCCGACCGTCTCCCACTTCCCCATGTGGCAGCGCAACATCAAGATGCACACCCTCGTGCACGAGAACCTGAAGCACTTCATCGAGGGCTTCCGCTACGACGCGCACCCGATGGGCATCCTGATCGCCACGGTGGGCGCGCTCTCCACCTTCTACCCCGAGGCCAGGAACATCATGGACCTCGAGTCGCGGCGCATGCAGACCCGGCGGCTCATCGGCAAGATGCCGACCATCGCGGCGTTCGCCTACCGCCACAGCCGCGGGCTGCCCTACGTCTACCCCGACAACGACCTCTCCTACACCGGCAACTTCCTCTCCATGATGTTCAAGATGACCGAGCTCAAGTACAAGCCCGATCCCATCCTCGAGCGGGCGCTCGACGTGCTCTTCATCCTCCACGCCGACCACGAGCAGAACTGCTCGTCCACCACCATGCGGACGATCGGGAGCGCGCACTCCGACCCGTATGCGGCGGTGGCGGGGGCCGCGGCGGCGCTCGGCGGCCCGCGCCACGGCTCGGCCAACGAGGAGGTCGTGCACATGCTGCACGAGATCGGCTCGAAGGACCGGGTGCCGGGCCTCATCAGGCAGGTGAAGGGCGGGGAGCGGCGGCTGATGGGCTTCGGCCACCGCGTCTACAAGAACTACGACCCGCGCGCGAAGATCATCAAGCAGATCGCGCATCAGGTGTTCGAGGTGACGGGCAGGAACCCGCTCATCGACATCGCCCTCGAGCTCGAGCGGATCGCGCTCGCCGACGACTACTTCGTCAGCCGCAAGCTCTACCCGAACGTCGACTTCTACTCGGGGATCATCTACGAGGCGATGGGGCTGCCGGTGGCGATGTTCCCCGTCCTGTTCGCGATCGCGCGCACGGCGGGCTGGATGGCGCAGTGGGCGGAGCTGGTCCTCGACGAGGAGCAGAAGATCACGCGCCCGAAGCAGCTCTACGTGGGATACCCCGAACGCCGTTACGTGCCGCTCGACCAGCGCCGCGAAGGGGGCGAGCGCGAGACGCCAGTGGAGGGGCCGCTGTAGCACCGACGCCGGCTCGTCGCCTCGGACGTGCCCGAGGGCCATCGACGGCCGCGTCTGCCTCGCGCTCGTCCCCTGCTGATCGTACTTTGCCCTCGGATTCGCCGGACCCCGACCTGGGTAGCGACCGCCGCAGCGCCGTGGCCCGATGCCTCGGCGCGGAGCCGCCACGTCCGCCTACGGCCGCAGGACGAGGGCCTGCGCGGGGGCGAGCACGCCCGCGTACGGCCGGTCCTCCCCCGCCCCGTCGCTCGCGATCTCGACGCGGCCGTGCGCGGCGAACGGGAGACGCTGGCCGGTGAAGTTGACGAGCACGATCCGCTTCTCGGCCCCGGCGGCGCGCTCGTAGGCGAGGACGCCCGCGGGCACCTCGAGCAGGCGGCAGCTGCCCGCGTGGA
>VBKJ01000276.1 GCA_005879795.1 Deltaproteobacteria bacterium | reverse complement strand
TCCTCCGTCGGGAACGGCCCCGCGGCCCAGGCGCCCGACAGAAATATCTTGAGGAAGATCGGCGGCCGGAGCTTGCCGGCGCGTGCCAGGAGCACCATCGTCCGGGTGAACCCCAGGTCGAAGGCGGCGAGGCTCGGCACCATGCCGAGCGCGTAGGCACGCTCGAGCGCGTCGAGCAGGAACGGGAGGGGGTTCGCGACGACGCCGTGCTCGCGCAGGAGATCGAGGCCCGGGCCGAAGTCCTGCGCGCGCTCGTCCCAGACGACGATGCCGACGGATCCCAGATCGAGCGGGGCGAGCTCGAGCCCGTGGCGCTCGCGGAGCGCCCACACGTGCTCCAGCCGGTCTGCGGCCGAGACGGGCCACGGCGGGTAGCTCGGATACGCAAGCACGCCCGATGGCCGCATGCCGTCGAGGGCCGCGCCGTACAGCGCCGTGTCGTCGAGGCGCTGCGCTCCCGTGATCGGGTCACGCGCGTGCCAGTGAACGACGGCGGCTCCCGCCTCGGCGCACCGCCGCGCGTCCTCGGCGCACTCTTCGGGCGCGTAGGGCACGTACGGGTTCTGGGCTCGCGTCGCGGCCTCGTTGAGGCCCACCTCTACGATGGCGGCGTCGCGTTCCATCCTATCCCACCCACGACCGTGACGGCGCGCCTATGCGAGGCCGTACAGACGGGCCGCGTTGCCCCCGGCGATCAGCGCCTGCTCGTCGGCGGGGACGTCCCGGCAATGCTCCGCCAGGGCCTCGCGCGACCTGGGCCACGTGCTGTCGGAGTGTGGGTAGTCGGTCGACCACATGATGTTGCGGACGCCGGCAGAGTGACGCTCCCTGACGCCCACGAGGTCCCGGATGAACGTCGCGTAACCCTGCCGATACCAGTACATGCTCGGCTTCTCCTTGATGATAGACTGCGTCCAGAAGCGGTGCTTCTCGAACGTCTGATCCATGCGCTCGAGGAAGTACGGGATCCAGCCGATGCCGCACTCGACGAGCACGAAGCGGAGCGTCGGGTGCCGCTCGAGGACGCCGGTGAAGGTGAGCGTGGAGACGACCTCGCAGATGCCGATTGGGGTCAGGGCGATCAGGTTCTCCTTCACGCCCGGCACGGGCGAGAGGAAGGTCGCGCGCAGGTCCACCTTGCGCGGCGCGACGATGTGAAAGCTCATCGGGAGCCCGGTTGCCGCCACCGCCGACCAGAAGGGCTCATAGCCGGGGTCCCAGAGCGGCTTCCCACCGCGCTCGTCGGGGTAGGGATCGCAGTGGAAGCCGCGGAGCCCGCGCGTGGCGATGCGCTCGAGCTCGGCGACGGCCTCGTCGACGTCGACGAGGGCCACGTGCCCGAGACCGATCAGGCGGGTGGGCGCGGCCTGCGACAGCTCCACCATCCAGTCGTTGTAGCGGGAGACGATGTAGCGGCGGAGCGCCGGGTCGGTCGGGTACTGCGTGACCGGTCCGCCGAAGTAGAGCACCTCGGCGTCGACGCCGTCGAGGTCCATGTCCTCGAGGCGGGCCTTGGGGTCGTACGAGCCCGGTCGCATGTCCTTGTAGGCGAGGCCCACGGCCTTGAACTGCTCCGGCGTGCGGCCGGCTGCCGCGTCGAGGCCGATGCCGCCGGTGATCTCCGAGTCGACGACCCAGAAGTCACCCTGCGGCGTGGACTCGACGCGGGGCACGCGGTCCTCGAGCCGCTCGGGCGCGTCGCGCGTCCAGAGGTCCTTCGGCGGGTTCACGTGCGAGTCGGCGGAGATGAGGCGCTCCGTGGCCATCGCTCCCTCCTTCGGCGTCAGGCGAGCCGCCGGCGGACGTCCTCGCCCGCCGCCATCTTGCCCGCGAGGTCGTCGAGATAACGGTGGAACTTCTCGGACCCCTCGCGGTCGGCGGTGGAGCGCGGAATGGCGGGAATCTCGTAATCCGTGTCCACGAGCGGCGGATGGTCGGAGGCAGGCTTGCGCGCGAGCACCTGCTCGACCACCGGTGTCATGCGCTCGGCCTTCTCGCGGGCGCGCCGCTCCTCGCGCTCCTTGAACTCGGGCAAAACCTCGCGGCCGAACAGCTCGAGGCTCTCCATGACGTCCTCGTGGCGGTTGCGACCCGCCTGGCTCGCGAAGATGAGCTGGTCGACGCCGTACTCCTCGTAGCGGCGGAGGTATTCGCGCACCTGCTCCGGGGTGCCGACGGCGCCGCGGAGCCCCTGCGCGTCGTCGAGCACGACCTTGGCCTCGAGGCGATCGCCGTGGGCGGCGGCGGCCGCGACCGCCGCCGGGTCGTAGCCGGTGGCGGTCCGGCGCGCCTGGTACTCGGCCCACAGATCGGTCCGTGCGGGACGGTGGCGGCCGAAGATGTAGTAGTGCGCGAGCGAATAGCCGAGGAAGTTCGTGCCCTCGACGCCGCGGGCGATGGCCGTCGCCTCGTCACGGTGGCACATGAAAGGAGTAACGCACGCAATATTGGCGTTGACGGCGTCGCCGATGGGGACGCCCTCGCGCGCGAGCGTCGTGTAGTAGTCGTCGACCCAGTGGCGTGCCTCCTCGGGGTCGAAGAACGAGAAGGACAGGGCCCCGATACCCTTCTGGGCCGCCAAGTGGATCGTCTCCCGCCGGCTGCACGCCACCCACACGGGCGGATGCGGGCGCTGGCGGGGCTTCGGCACGACGTTGCGCGGCGGCAGCGTGAGGTAGCGTCCCGTGTGCCCGGTGAACGGCGCCTCGGTGAGGCAGCGCAGTGCGACCCGCAGACCTTCCTCCCACATCGCCCGCTTCTCCCCCGGGTCGATGCGAAAGCCGCCCAGCTCCGCCTCCGACGATGCCTCGCCCGTGCCGAAGTCCACGCGGCCGCCGGAGACGAGGTCGAGCGTCGCGATGCGCTCGGCCACCCGCGCCGGGTGGTTGAACGGCGGCGGCATCTGCACGATGCCGTG
>VBKJ01000275.1 GCA_005879795.1 Deltaproteobacteria bacterium | reverse complement strand
CACGCTACCGCCTCGACCCGAAACCCGTACTCCGGCCCGCGCCGTCCCTCGCTTGTAGTGCTCGGCGCAACCTCGCCACTTCTTTCTTCAAGACCTTGATTTCGCGCGCCTGACTCTGGAGCGCGGCAACCGTCATGCTGGTGTAGCCATAGCGAAGCCTGACGCTCCCGGACCCCTTTGCTATCGGGCCGTTCCGCACTCGCCCGATCCGGGCCCCAGGTAGCCGGCGCTGACCTTGCTCGACCCTGCCGTCTGTTTGCTAGGCCGGTCGGTGCACCGCTATCCTCACCCGTATGGCCAAGCGAATCGTCCTGTTCTTGGTGGTCAACTTCCTCGTTGTCATCACCGTCTCGCTCCTCCTGAACATCCTCGGCGTCCGCCCCTACCTAACCCACAGCGGGATCGACTACCGCTCGCTCCTCCTGTTCTGCCTCGTGTGGGGCATGTCCGGGGCGTTCATCTCGCTCGGCTTGTCGCGTGTGATGGCGAAGATGGTGATGGGCGTGCAGTTGATCGATTCGAGCACACGGGATCCCGGAGCGCAGAGACTCCTTGGCGTCGTCGGACGTTTGACGCGCAGTGCGGGCCTTCCGATGCCGCAGGTTGGTATCTACGACTCGGGCGACCCAAATGCGTTCGCGACCGGCCCCACCCGGTCACGGGCGCTGGTGGCCGTCTCTTCGGGTCTCCTGCAGCGTATGGACGACGCTGAAGTCGAGGGTGTGCTCGGGCACGAGGTAACCCACATCGCCAACGGCGACATGGTGACGATGACCCTCCTTCAGGGCGTCATGAACGCGTTCGTGATGTTTCTCTCGCGAGCGATCGCGTGGGGGATCGCGCAAAGCATGCGCCGGGACGTGACGAAGGCGCCCTCCTACGCCCTCGTGATCGTCGTTCAGCTGTTGCTCGAGGTGGTCTTCATGTTCCTTGGTTCGATGGTGGTGGCGTGGTTCTCGCGGCAGCGGGAGTTCCGTGCCGATGCGGGCGGCGCACGCCTCGCGGGTCGTGAGAAGATGATCAACGCCCTCGCGGCCCTCAAGCGGAACGTCGAGGGCGAGCCGTCGGCTGAAGAGGCTCACCCCGCGATTGCCGCCTTGCGGATATCGAGTTCTACGAAGTTCATGCGCCTCTTTGCGTCGCATCCACCGCTCGACGAGCGGATCGCGCGTCTGCGGGCGGCAGCCTGAGCGCTGCGCAGATCACACGCATCAGAGGCCCTCTCGTCGTGGCCGTGCTCCTCGCCGCGCTGCTCGGCCTCGCCGAGTTGCCGTTCGCCGCGTTCATGGCTGACGACCTCTTCCAGCTCGGCGCGCTGGAGGGCGTCTCGCCCTGCACCTGGCTCGGCCCGTGGCGGCTTTACACGATCTCGGATGGCGTGCCCGAGCACGTGCGCGCCATGCAGGATGCGGGCGCCTTCCCCTGGTTTTTCGGCCCCGACTTCAACATGGCCTTTTTCCGGCCGCTCAGCTCGGCGCTCCTCGCCGCGGACCACGCGATGTGGGGCCTGTGGCCCGTCGGCTACCGGTTGCAGGGCGCCTGCTGGTTCATCGCGCTCGTCGCCGGTCTGGGGCTGGTGCTACGGCGCGCGCTCCCTGGGCCCATCGGGACGCTCGCGCTGATCGTCTTCGCCATCTCCGGCATCCACGGGAGCCTCTTCTGGAACGCGGCGCGCCACATCGTCATCGCCGGTGCGCTCGGCACGATCGCCCTCGCGGCCCATGTGCGCTGGCGCGAGACCGGGTGGCGGTCGGGACGCGTCCTGTCGGTCGTCGGGTTCGCGCTCTCGCTCGCGGCCAGCGAGGCGGCGCTCGCCGTCCTGGCCTATCTCTTCGCCTACGAGGCGTGCAGCGCACCCGGTGACAGCAAGGAGCGCTGGCGTGCCGTCAGCCCGGCGCTCGGGCTGCTCGCGGCCTACCTCGCCATGTTCCAGCTGACCGGGCTCGGCGCTGTCGGTGGCGGCTACGTCGACCCGCTCAGAGCGCCGGTCGCGTTTCTCGTCCAGCTCCCCGCTCGCTGGCTCTTTCTGATCGGCGCGGTGATCGGCGGCGGGGGTGCCGATCTCTGGATCTTGCGACCGGACCTGCGCTCCGCCCTCACGCTTCTCGGCGGCGCGCTGGTGGTTGCGGTCGCGTTGCTGCTGCGGATGGTCTGGGCAAGCGGCTCGGACGAGGAACGGCGTGGCAGCTGCTGGCTGATCGCCGGCGCAGCAGCAGCGGCGATACCGTTCGCCGGCACGCCGATCGGCTCACGCTGTCTCGTGCTGCCGATGCTGGGCGGGTCGGTTGCGATCGCGTTCGTGCTGCAACGCTGGTGGACGGTGCTGCGGCCGCCGCGGGGCGTCCGGTGCAAGGTCGTCTCGGCGGGCTGCGTCCTGCTCGCGGTGATTCACCTGGGTATCGCGCCCCTCGCGCGGCTCGCCTCCCCGTACGTGATGCGGGAGGTGATGCACGAACGCCTGGTCACGGCCATGCAGCAGGTCGAGCTCGACCCGGAGCGGCTCGCGAGGCAGCGCGTCGTCGTGCTGCGCGCGCCCGACTTCATCATGGGCCTGCACCCGTTCTTCTTTCGCACGCTCTACCGGCTGCCGATGCCCCGCTCGTGGCGCACGCTCTCGTGGGCACCGTGCCCGCATCGCTTCACGCGCACCAGCGCGGACACCCTCGAGCTGGTGCTGGTCGATGGTCAGCTCGACGCGCCCGGCCTCGCCGTGGGCGACGTGGTCGCGCTCGACGGCATGCGCGCG
>VBKJ01000274.1 GCA_005879795.1 Deltaproteobacteria bacterium | reverse complement strand
TTGAAGAACTCGCACGACGTGTCCCGGTGCTTCGGTCGCTGGGCGCACCGGCGCGCCTGCGTTCGAATATCGTTGCCGGCATCAAGCACCTCCCAGTCGACTTGAGCGCGACCCCGGTGCGTTCGCGCTGAGCCGCAGCGAGAACGCATGCAACTACAGCCAGCAGACCGGGGCTAGAGTCTCGGCCGAGCCGATCGGCGGCTACCGCTGGCTCCCGGGGTCCGAGGACATCGCCACCGCCACTCCAGGGGTCAGCGTTGTGGCATCCGCGAGAATGGCGGGACGAAAGCATGGAAGCGCCTCATGCACTTCCAGCAAACGAACGATCGCAAGAAGAGGAAGCCGACTATTCGCTCCCAGAGGCGCGTCGGCCAGCGCGGGCGCACATCGTCGGACCCGCAGTCCGGACAGCGGACCCGCATGGCAGTCCGCTAACCCCGGAATTCGGCCCGAGCAAGTGGGTGTTCAGGGCGTGCGCGGGCGAGGCCCGGCGCGGAAGCGCCGACCCCGCTACCGCTGAGTCGGCCTCACGCGGTAGTGCTCGAACACGTTGCCCAGCGGGGCGCTCGCGCTGACGCCAAGCTCGGGATGGTGTTCGCGCAGGTGGTCGACCATCGCCGCCACCTCCGCGACGCGGATACGGTCCACCATGAGCCTCATCGCGCAGCGTCTGCAGGCAAGCTCGAACTTGGCGCTGCCGTCGAGCATCCGTTGACGCTACTCGCGCCGGGGGTGAAAAGGTAGGTCGCAACCGCTGCGCTGTGCGCTCCAGCCGTCGCCAGAACGCGCCGCGTCGGTGCGGGTCAGGGCCTCAAAGCAGATACAGCTGCCTCTCCGATGAAGTCTGCCACGACCGTAGTCTGGCGGTTCACTTCGACGGGGCGCGCCATCACTGGCAGACGTTGTTGACGCACGTCTGGCCCTTCTTGCACTTCCCGCAGTTGAGCGTGGCGCCGCAGCCGTTCGAGGTGGTGCCGCAGTTCATGCCGAGCCCCGCGCACGTCACGGGCGTGCAGCCGCCCGTGCAAACGTTGTTGGTGCAGGTCTGTCCGGACGGGCAGGTGCCGCAATCGAGCGTGCCGCCGCAGCCGTCGGAGGCGGTGCCGCAATTGAAGCCGTCGTTGATGCACGTCGTTTGAGGAACACAGCAGACGTTGTTGATGCACGGTTCGCCGCTCGGGCAGCTCCCGCAATTGAGTTTGGCGCCCGTGCACGGGTCGGTGGCCGTGCTGCAGTTGAAGCCGAGCATCGCGCAGCTCGCGGGACACGAAGCGCAGAAGTGATAGAGGTCGCAATACTGGCCGCCCGGGCAGGTACCGCAGTTGAGCGTACCGCCACAGCCGTCGGAGGCCGTGCCGCAGACCCAGCCCTGCTGCGCGCAGGTGTTGGTGGGCGTGCAGCCGCACACGCCGAGGGTGTTGCCGCCGCCGCAGGTGTCGGGCGAGGCGCAGGTGCCGCAATCGATATAGCCGCAGCAGCCGTCGGTCCAGATGCCGCAGTTGTAGCCGAGCGAGGCGCACGTCGCGGGCTTGCAGCTCCCCGACGGGAGCACGGCGTACCAGGAGAGGCCGAGTTGGGCGGCCGGCTCGGTGCTGCTGGGAATGGTGATACCGAGGCCGACGAAGTGTGCAATGGCGGTGTCCGTATTGGTAATGCTGAAGTTCGCCGAGGTCTTGCCCTGCGGGATGGTGACGTTGAAGGGGACCGTCACGCAGTAGAGGGGATCGTCGAGCGTCGTCATGGAGCCGTTCCTCGGGGCGGTGAAGTAGCTCGTCACCGTGCCGGTCGCGCTGCTCGCGCCCAACACCACCGACGGGTGCTCGCTGAGCGGATAGGGCGAGCCGGTGCCGCAGATGTCGCCGAACTGGAAGCCACCATTGGCCGACTGGGGCTCGCAGCCGGAGACCAGGCACTCCTGTTTGAACGTGCAGTGCCCGGCGGTCCCCGGCGTCGGTCCGGCGAAGCACGTAAAGAGGATGCCCTTCTCACCGAAGGTCGCGGGGAAGGACCCGCCGCAGACGTCGCCGTGGCGATCCGCCGTGTCGTTCTGGATATCCGCCGGCGGCGGCTGCGCGCTCACCGAGAGCGTCGCCGATTGCGTGCCGCCGTTGGCGGACGCGGTGATGACCGGCGAGAAGGCGAGTCCGCTGTAATGACGGTACTTGGGATTGGTCCAGACCGTGAACGTCGCGCTCGTCTGGCCGGCGGCGATGGTGATGCTCGGGGGAACCGCGGCGAGCGCGCTGATCGAACTGGAGAGGGCCACCGACGTGCCGCCCGCAGGAGCGGCCGCGCTCCGCGTCACCGTACCCGTCGAGGTGGCGCCGCTGCCGCCAGAGATGCTCGACGGTTTGAGGGTAAGTGATGTCACGATCGGCCCGGGTACCGCCGCGGCGGGAACGAGGTGCCCGAGCACCACGGCCAGTACGACGATCTGGGTAGCAACGTGTGGCATCAAAGCGCTCCTGTCGGCACCGCCAGCGAGCGGTCACCGCCGCCGCCGAGCGGCGCGGGTCTCTCTTTCCCTCTAGTGGT
>VBKJ01000273.1 GCA_005879795.1 Deltaproteobacteria bacterium | reverse complement strand
CGGGGTCGAACCGACGACGTCCAGCAAAAGCTCTCTGGGCCTCGCGGGGCAAGGGTCTTTCGGCGGCGGTAGCAGGAGGGGATAACGCGAGACGGGCGGCGGCGCGTGGGTTATGGCACCCACGCGACGACCACCGGCCCGCTCGGTGCGGCGCTTCCCGCACGAGGCTCGAGCGTGACCTCGAGGCTATCGGGCAGGGCGGCGAGCGTCGGGTCTTCGGCGATGACACGGGCGCTCCCTCCTGCGTCGGGCTCCACGGTGCCGAGTGAGGTCCACGTGGCCCCGTGCCGCACCCACGCCTGGTAAGTCTGTCCAGCCGGCGCCGGCGGGAAGTGCGAGAAGGTGATCACGGCGGTGGCCACACCGGCCCGCCCGCGGTAGCGGGCGTGGGTCTCTTGGGGAGTCTCCGGCACGGGGGCCAGGCGCAGGTTCACGCTGTCGCTCGCGGTCACCATCGAGAGCGCCCGATCGTAGCGCGCGAGCGTCGCGTGCTCCGACCGGTAGCGGATGCCGAGGGCGGCCAGCAGGCAGAGCACCACGAGCGCCGCCCCTCGGGGTCCGAGCGTGCCGCGGAGCTTCTGGAGGCCTGCGCGGATGCGTGTCATGGCCGTCCCGAGCGGCAGGCCGAGCTCGGCCGCGACCTGCTCGTGCGAGAGGTCGTCGAGGAAGGCGAGGCCGAGGGCCTCGCGCTGGGGAGGCGGGAGTGAGTCGAGCGCGGACTGGAGGACGGCACGACGATGCTGCTGCCACGCCGTCTCGGCCGGCCCGGGGTCGCCCGCGGGGAAGCCCGCGAGCAGGAGCCCCTCGGGATCGGGCACGATCTCCGGCTGGCGGCTCCGGCGACGCAGCTCGTTCAGGAGGCGGAAGTGTGTGATCTGCAAGATCCACGCGCGGACGTTGCCCCGCTCGGGATCGAACCGTCCCGCGTTGCGCCACACGACCAGGAAGACGTCCTGCACGAGGTCTTCAGCGGCGGCGCGGTCGAGCGTCTGGACCGCCAAGCGGAAGATCAGCCGCGCGAAGCGACGGTGGAGCAGGCCGAGGGCCTCCGCGGAGCCTTCGGCGACCTGGCGCATCAGCTCCTCGTCGCGGGGGGCGTTCTGCGTCGACGGCATCCGCCGGTTTCCGTTCGTGCAAGCGTACATCGGCGCCGCGTGGTGGTGCGAGGGGGCGCCTGCTTACACCAGGCGTCCCAGCGCACCGCCACTACGCGCTAGTACACCGGGGGAGGCGATCTGGATTGGTCCGGCGACGAGACCGGACGCACGGCTCTCGAACCGGCCCTGACCCGCCAGGGGCGTCTACGGCGTGGGAGGGATACCCATCCAAAGGGTGGACGTCGGTGTAGTAGCGAGTGTTCCGACTTCGCGTGCGAAAGGTGATGCACGGATGGATCGAAGGGGTGATGGCATGATCCAAAACCTGTGGACGCGGCTTCTTCGCCCCCCGGTGACGGGACCGGGCGCGACGATGATCATCCGCTTGATGGCGGGAGGGGTCTTCTTCTGGGAGGGGATACTGAAGTTCGTCTACGTCAATCAGGGGGTGGGGCGATTCACCAAGCTCGGGATACCGTTTCCGCTCGTGACGGCCACTTTCGTGGGGTGGCTGGAGATCGTCGGGGGACTCTTGCTGATGCTCGGCCTCGGCACGCGGCTGATGACGATTCCGTTCATCATCGAGATGCTCGTGGCGATGCTCTCCACCAAGCCGCGGCTCTTCCTGGGCACCCTGCCGCTCCCCCCACCCCCGGTCCCGCCCCAGGTCGGCATGTGGGCCGTCTTGCACGAGATCCGATCGGAGTACGCGCAGATCATGAGTTGCATCTTTCTCCTGGTCTCCGGCCCGGGTCCCTGGTCGCTCGATGCGACGCATCATGTCAGCGTTCACTCACCCGGCGGCTTCTCGCCTCCCGCCGACTTGTCCGGAAGGGCGCTCCAGTCGGGCACGGCGAGGCGCCACCCGCCCCCGAGCGCGCGGTAGAGGGTGACGACGGCCACGAGCTCGTCCCGCTGCGTGCGCGCGAGGTCGAGCTCGGCGGGAAAGAGCTGCTGCTCGGCCTCGAGGACTTCGAAGTAGCTCGCGATGCCGTCGTTGTAGCGCTGGAGCGACAGCGCGACCGACGTCTGGAGCGCCTTCACCGTCTCGTCGCGCTCGGCGTGCACGCCCTTGAGCTTCTGCTGGGCGACGAGCGCGTTCGACACCTCCGCGAACGCGCGGAGCGTTGCCTGCTGGTAGCGTTCGACGGCTTCGTCCCACCCGGCCGAGCTCGCCCGATAGCTCGCGAGCAGCCGTCCACCCTGGAAGAGCGGACCCGCGAGCGAGCCGCCGATGGCCCACACGTTGCCGGCGCTCTTCACCACGTTCTCGAGCTCGCTGCTCTGGCCCCCGTACAGGCTGGTGAGGCCGAGGCGCGGGAAGAAGCTCGCCACGGCGACGCCGACGTCGGCGTTCGCCGCCACGAGCGCCTGCTCGGCCTGCTGGATGTCGGGGCGCCGCTCGAGGAGCTGGGACGGCAGGCCGGCGGGCACCTCTGGCGCCGGCGACTCGCCATCGAGCGACGCGCCGCGCGCGATCTCGCCGGGCGGCCGTCCGAGCAGGGTGGAGAGCTGGTTCTCCTTGACGACGATCTGGCGCTCGAGCTCCGGGATGCCCGCGCGGGCCTGGGTGAGCGCCGCCTGCGCGCGCGACACCTCGAGCAGCGTGCCGATTCCACCCACATAGCGCCGCTGGAAGAGGTCGACGGTGTCCTGGAACGTGATCCTCGTGCCCTGCGTGATCTCGAGCTCGCGGTCGAGCTCGAGCAGCTCGAAGTACGCTTGCGCCACGTCGCTCACCAGGGTGAGCAGCACGCCACGCCGCACCGCCTCGGCGGCGAGATAGTCGGCGCGCGCGGCCTCCGTGGCGCGCCGGATGCGCCCCCAGACGTCGATCTCCCAGGCGAGGTTGAAGGTCCCGAGGAAGGAGTTGAAGGTCAGGTTCGCCGGGATGCCGGGCACCGCGGTGCGCTCGCGGACCGCCTCGCCCTGATAGCTCACCTGCGGAAACATGTCGGCGCGTGCGACGGCGATCTGNCGGATCGCCTCCTCGACGAGCGCCGGCAGGGCGGGGTTGCGGAAAATCGCCCACCACGGCGAGTCCGCAAGGGAGGCGGGATCCGCCGGGCCGTGCTGGCCACGCGTCGTCTCGGGCGTGGGGACGACCGGGCGCCGGTAGCTCGGCCCGAGCGCGCAGGCCGCGAGGACCGCCACCGCAACGACCGAGAGCCGCGGGCGGCCGCGACTCCGTCCCGCGCTACCCACGCCCAGGCTCTCCAGCCGTCCCCCGCGCCAGGCCCGGCGTCTCGCGCTCGGACGCCCGCTCGCGCGCGGCGACCCGCGCGGCCGCCGAGCGCCGGAGAAGCACATAGAACACGGGCGTCAAGAAGAGGCCGAAGAGCGTGACCCCGAGCATGCCGCTGAACACCGCCGTGCCGAGCGCCTGACGCATCTCGGCGCCGGGACCGGTCGCGCGCGCGAGCGGCAGCACTCCCAGGATGAACGCGAACGAGGTCATCAGGATCGGCCGGAGGCGCAGGCGGCTCGCCTCGACGGCGGCCGCGAAGCGGTCCCTTCCCTCCTCCTGCTGCTGCTTGGCGAACTCGACGATGAGGACGGCGTTCTTCGCCGCGAGCCCGATCAGCGTGATGAAGCCGATCTGCGTGATCAGGTTGTTGTCCAGGCCCCGCAGCCACGTGCCGAAGAGCGCGAACGGCAGGCACATCGGTGCGATCAGGATGATCGCGAGCGCCAGCGACCAGCTCTCGTACTCGGCGGAATGGACGAGGAACACGAAGAGGACGCAGAGCGGAAAGATGAAGACCGCGGTGTTGCCCGCGAGCTTCGCCTGGTAGGCGATGTCGGTCCATTCGACCTGCATCCCGGGCGGGAGCATCTGCGCCGCCAGCCGCTCCATGGCCGCCAGGGCCGTGCCCTGGCTCCCGCCCGGCGCCGCGTCGCCGTTCACCTC
>VBKJ01000272.1 GCA_005879795.1 Deltaproteobacteria bacterium | reverse complement strand
ATTGTCGAAGATGAAGGTTTCGTGGTCCCGGATCCGTAGGATCGGCCGCAAGCATCTGGCCGGCATCCTGGCGGGCGTCGCCGTCGTCGTCCTCGTGCAGTTCGGCGGTCTGGAATGGCTAGAATATAAATCGCTGGACAAGCTCTTCGAATTGCGGGGGAAACGCACACCCACGGTGTCGGTCGTGATCGTCGCGATCGACGAGTCGACCTTTGCCGAGCTGGAGGACCAGTGGCCGTACCCGCGGGCGCTGCACGGCAAGGTGATCAGGAGGATCGCCGAGGGCAAGCCGCTGGCGATCGGCGTCGACATCATGTTCGACAAAGACTCGTTACGTGGCCCCGCCGACGACGAGGCGCTCGGCGCCGCGATCGCATCCGCGCGAAATGTGATCCTCGGGGCGGCTGTGGCCGAAGACCCTCAGCCGTTCTACATCCGCACCACCCTGAACGCTCCGCTTCCCGTCATTCGCCGGGGCGCGGCCGGCATGGCGCCGCTGAACATGCCCGCTGACGCCGACAACGAGGTCCGGCGCGTGCCGCTCTGGACGGCGCTCGAGGGCGAACGCCTTCCTGGTTTCGACGTCCAACTCCACGCGCTGATGGCAAAGGCCGGAGTCCGCGTCGCACCGCTGCCCGAGCGCGAAAGTGTTCTCATCAACTTCCGCGGCGGGCCCCGCACGTACCCATGGGTCTCGTATTACCGCGTGGCGCGCGGAGAGAAGACGATCCCACCGGGGTACTGGAAGGACAAGATTGTCCTGATCGGCCCGACCAGTGAGGTGTTCCACGACGTCTTCGGGACTCCGTTCGCGCGCGGCGGCAACATGCCTGGTGTGGAGATCCACGCCAACGCGCTGGAGACGCTGGTCCGTGGCAACCCGATCCGCGAGGTGCCGCGGCCCGTCTCCACCGCGCTGGCCGTCGTCGCCGGGCTGGTCGGCTGCCGCTTGGTCGTACGGCTCCGGGCGTTTCGCGCGCTACTGGCCGCCACCGGACTGTGGGCCATCCTCACGTCGGCTGCCTACGCCGGCTTCGTCCTGATGGACGTGTGGATGCGCGGGATGGCGGGCACGTGGGCCCTCGTGCTCGGCTACGGCGGGACCGTCGTCGAGCACTTCGTGCGCGAGCAGCGCGAGCGGAGGCAGCTGTCGCGGTTCTTCTCGCCCGCCGTCGTGAAAGAGGTCGTCCGCCACAAGGAGGAGGGCAGCCTCACCACGAGCCGGCGCCTGGTGACCGTGCTCTTCTCCGACATCCGCGGCTTCACCTCGCTCTCCGAGCAGCTGCAGCCCGAGCAGGTGGAGGAGATGCTGCGCGAGTACCTGACGGAGATGACCGAGATCGTCTACAAACACGACGGCGCCGTCGACAAGTACATCGGCGACTGCGTGATGGCACTCTACAACGTGCCGCTCGAGGATCCCGAGCACGCCGTCAAGGCCGTGCGCACTGCGCTCGAGTTCCAGGAGCGGACGCTGGCCGTGTCCAAGCGCTGGGAGGACAAGCTCGGCATCGCCATCCGCAACGGCGTCGGGATCAACACGGGCGAGGCGGTGGTGGGCACGCTGGGCTCCACGCAGATCCTCCAGTACACGGCCATCGGCGACACCATCAACCTCGGCGCGCGGCTGGAGTCGATCACGAAGGACTACAAGACCAACATCATCATCAGCGAGTCCACCTACGAGCTGGTGAAGGGTCAGTTCGTGACCAAGGAGCTCGGCGACGTCACCGTGAAGGGCAAGAGCCAGCCGGTGAAGATCTACGCCGTCCTGCCCGACAACATCCGCGAGCATCCCCGCGCGGCCCTCGAGGCCGCCGCCGTGCTGTCGATCGCGGGCGAGGGCCGCGCGTGCAGCGTGCTCACGCTCGACATCAGCGAGCGCGGCATGGCCCTCAAGGGCGTGCCGGAGGACTGGGTGAAGGGCCAGACCGTGCAGATCCGCTGCGAGGGCGGGGCGCTGCCGAAGCCTATCGTGGCCGAGGCCACCATCACCTGGCGCAAGGGCGACCAGGCCGGCGTCACCTTCACGTCGCTCGACCCCGACTCGGCGCCGACGGTCGCCGATTACCTGAGCACCCGCGCGAAGTGATTGCCGCGCCCGCAGCCCCGTGTTAGAACTCGGCTGAACACGACGACGCGCGCGGGAGGAGCATGAGCGAGCCGTTCGACTATCCGAAGATGTCGCGGGCGCTGATCATCGGCGACAAGGACACCGTCGCCGCCAAGACGCGCGAAGGGCTCGCCCTCTCCATGGACCCCAAGGACCTCATCTTCAAGGGCCTCATCCCGGGCATGGATGTCGTCGGCGAGAAGTTCCGTCGCAACGAGTACTACGTCCCCCAGGTGCTGCTCTCCGCGCGCGCGATGTACGCCGGGCTCGATCTCCTCAAGCCGCTCATCACCGCCGCCGCCAAGGGCGACGACTACCACGGCATCGTCGTGATCGGCACCGCGCAGGGCG
>VBKJ01000271.1 GCA_005879795.1 Deltaproteobacteria bacterium | reverse complement strand
CGACGCCGCCACCGCCCACCTCCTCGATCTCATCCGCGTATCTGGACTCCTCGGTCAAGACCGGCGTGCAGTGCGCGTGGAGAGCCAATCGAGTTCCTGACCTTTGATGGCCACGCGGATAATCGGCTTCGCCTCGCGGCGGTCGTCGCCGGTCAAGGGCGACTTCGTGACAGCGGGCAGCCCTGGGCACCTGGCGCGAAGGTTGAGCCGCGCAGGCCGGCCGCTCTTCGCGATCATCAGCAATCCCGGATTTGTGCGAGCACGGATCAGCTCGCCCCGTGAGAAGGCGTTGCGGACACCGAATGCGGCAGCCAGCTCAGACTGCACTCGTATCTCCGGCCTCTCGGAAGGGAGCGCTCACGCTCCGGGCCATGATGGAAGTCGCGCGCGGGGAGCCAATCGTGACAGCGGCCTGAGCGGCCATCGGGCTTGCAGGCTTTCCCCTCGCGCCGGTCGGAGCCGGTGCGCCATCAGTGTCGTGTGCCGCGCAGCCTCGGGTGAGCTCGTCCGTCACGTGGTTCAGACCGCAGGCGCGGCGGTGAAGTCGTTCCCGATCCGCCAGACTGCCCAGGCGATCCGCGCCAGCTTGTTGGCCAGGGCCACGGCCGCCTTGTTGTGGCCGCGAAGGCGCTCGACCTGCAACGCCCACGTGCGTAACCGGTCTGTCGCCGGGGCTGTCTTCGACTTCGCGTGATGCAGCACCGAGCGCGCGCCGTGGATGAAGAGCATCCGAAGATAGGTATCGCCTTGCTTGCTGATGGCGCCGAGGTGCCGGCGCTGGCCTGAGGAGTGTTCGCGAGGCGTGAGGCCGAGGTAGCTCGCGAAGTGCCGCGCGGAGGGGAACCGCTGGACGTCGCCCACGACGGCGACGAGGGCCGTCGCCGTCAAGACGCCGATGCCAGGAACCGTGCGCAGCCGCCTGATAAGCAAGGCCGGTTCGGCGACCGTCGCCAACTGGTGCTCGATGGCGCGGATACGTTCCTCGAGCTCGCCGACCTCGCGGATCACCTCGCCGAGCGCCACGCGGAGCAGGCCGGGCACGCCGGCGTCGAGGTCTTCGAGCAGGGCGCGAACGTGCGGCACGACATGATGCGCGCCCGTCGGGATCACCACGCCGAACTCGCGAAGGATCCCGCGCAAGGTATTGAGTCGTGCCGTGCGCGTGGCGACCCACGCCGAGCGGAGCCGATGCAGGCCCGCCAGCGCTTGTTGCGTCTCCGACTTCACGGGCACGGGGCGAAGATCGTCGTTCCGGAACGCCTCGAGCAACCCTTTGGCATCCGTGCGATCCGTCTTGTTGCGCAGGACGTACGGGCGCGCGGCATGCGGTGGCACGAGCACGACGCGGTGCCCGCGGCTCTGCGCCTCCCGCGCCCAGTGGTGGGCTGATCCACACGCTTCCATGACCACGGTCGCGGGCGGGTGCTCGGCGAGAAACCGGCTGAACCGGCCTCGCGATAACCGATGACGCTCTCGGACCTGGCCCGGGTACTCCGACACAGCGACTTCAAACACCGACTTCGCCACGTCGACTGCGATCGTCGTACTATTCATCTCGACTCCTCCTTCCACAGGGGCCTGTGGACGCAAGGCGACTTTGGCACGTCTATGCCGTTCAAGTCGCGGGAGGAGTCCATCCCATCAAGTTCGACGCGCGCGGCGGCTGGAACACCGGCTTTCTCACCTGCGCCGCCTGGCTGACGTGGCGGGTCGGGCTCGACCCGGGCGCCGCGCGCGAGCGCGTGCGCGTGGCCCGTGCCCTCGGCACGCTGCCCCGGCTGGCCCAGGCGCTCTCACGTGGAGAGCTCTCCTACGCGAAGGTCCGAGCGGGAGGGCCGGCACTGCCGCGCACGTCGAGCGGATCGTTCGTGGGTGGCGACGGGTGGACCGGCTGGCCGAGACCCGCGAGACCGCGCGGCGCCACAGGAGCCGGGCGCTGCACGTGTATCAGGACGAGGACGGCATGATGGTCGTGCGCGGGCGGCTGGCGCCGGAGGTCGGAGCGCTGCTCGTGCAGGCGCTCGCCGCGGCCCGCGAGAGGCTGTATCAGCAAGCACGGGCCACGGACGCCGCCCCAGATAGCCACACGCTGGGTTCCGCGGAAACGTCTCAGCGCCTGGCGTGCGACGCGAGCCGGGTGGTGATGCGGCACACTCCGGATGGCCGCGTCGTGGAGGTCGGCGCCCGGACCCGGACCATTCCTCCTGCGCTCCGGCGCGTGCTCCATCACCGCGACCGGGGTTGCCGCTTCCCGGGCTGCGGCCGTCCGTTCGGTCAGGGTCATCACATCCGCCACCGGGCCCACGGCGGGCCGACCACGCTCCCGAACCTGGCGCTGCTCTGTCGCCGGCAGCATCGCGCAGTTCACGAGGAGGGTTACCAGGTGGAGCGACAGCCCGACGGCGAACTGAGATTCCTGCGCCCGGACGGCCGGCCATTGCCCGAAGTCCCGTCGCCGCCAAACGTGCCGGACGATCCCATCCACGTTCTGCGAGCGCGGCAC
>VBKJ01000270.1 GCA_005879795.1 Deltaproteobacteria bacterium | reverse complement strand
TGAGTGAGTTCCTGGTCGCCCACGAGCTGACGCACGCGCTCCAGGATCAGCACTATCATCTGCCGACCCGGCCGGAGCCGCTCCTCGACGGGCACGGCGACCGCGAGCTGGCGCGCCACGCGCTGCTCGAGGGTGACGCGACGCTCGCCGGCTTCGCCTACGTCCTCGGCCGGCAGCTCGACCGGCGCATGATCGGCGTGGTCGAGCAGCAGCTCCACGGCATCCCGGGCGAGCTCGCGAAGAAGTATCCGGACCTGCCCGAGCTGCTGCGCGCCTCGCTCGCCTTCCAGTACGACGACGGGACGACGTTCGTGGGCCAGGCGCTCGCGGCCGGCGGCTGGGCGGCCGTCGACCGCGTGCACCTCGATCCGCCGGAGTCGACCGAGCAGGTGCTCCATCCGCCGCGCTACTATGCCGGCCGCGACCGCCCGATCGAGGTTACGCTCGGCGGCACGGACGGGCTCGAAGCGAGCGGCTTCACGCGCATCCTCGAGGACACCATCGGGGAGCTCGGGATCCGCGTGCTCGCCAGGCGCGCGCTCCCGGCCGAGCGCGCGGCCCAGGTCGCCGAGGGCTGGGGCGGCGACCGCCTGCGCGCCCTCCGGCGCGGCGACGATCTCGTGCTGGTGTGGATGACGGCCTGGGACTCGCCCGCCGACGCGGGCGAGTTCGCCGACGCGCTGCCCGGGCTCGTACCGGACGCCCGCGTCGAGCGGCGCAAGGAGCGCGTCCTCCTGCTCCTGGGACCGCCCGGCATCGACTGGACGGGGCTCGCCCGCCGCGTCTGGTCGCGCGCCACGGTCGTGCGCCGGCAGCCGGAAGCGGTCACCCGGCCCCAGGGCGACGGGACAGGCGGTTGCAAAGCCGGCGCGAGGTTCCTATAGGCGCGGCATGCTCGCGTGGTGGCGGCGTGTGTCGCTGGTCGGGCCGGCGGGCAGGCTCCGTGCCCCGGCCCAGGTGGCCGCCGAGTGCGGCGAGAAGGACGGAGGCGTCCTGCTCACGGCTCATCGCTTCGGCCAGGTGGTGCCCTACGCGCGGCTCCTCTGCCGCCATCTCGCGGCGTGCGCGCGGCCCTGGGCGGCGGAGAGCGAGCTCGCCGTCGCGCGCGAGCCCGGGCTCCTGCGGCTCGCACGGCGGAGCGGCTGCCGCGCGCTCGTCCTCGGCCCCGAGCCCGACCCGCTGGTGCGCGAGGCGCGCGAGCCGGGCGCGCTCCGCGCCGCCGCCGCGGCGCTCCGGCGCATCCGCCGGGCGGGGCTCCTCACGGTCGCGCACCTGACGCTCGGGCGTGAGGGCGATGACGCCGGCGTCTTCGCCCGTGCGGTGTGGCTCTCGACCGCCGGACGCGTCGCCTTCCCGCGCCTCGCCGCGCACGAGGGGGGCCCCATGAGCCCCGACGAGCTCGGGCGCGGCCTCGCCTGGGCCGTGCGGGCGCTCCACCGCCATCGCGCCATCTGGCGGCGCACGGGCATCGCCGCCGCCGACAGCCGGGCCGCGCTGATCGCCAACTACCGCCTGCGGCGCGCGATCATGCGCGAGCCGACGGGCGAGCCGACGCCGGCCATGCGCCTCGCGCGCGTGCTCGCCCGGCCCATCCGCATCCGTGAGCGGGTGCCGTTCGTCTCGACCCTGGTCGGGGCGGTGGCGGCGGGCGGCGTGCAGGTGCGGAGCGCCTGGCTGCGCGCGCGGGCGCGGCGGGACGACGCGCGCGCCGCCTTCGTGATCCGCCTCGAGGGCGCGATCGACGCGCGCGCGGCGCGGAAGCTCGTCGCCCGGGTGCGCCGAGCGCTCGGCCGCACGCCCGAGCGCATCGTGATCGACCTGGGCGGCCTCGAGCTGGTGTCGTTGACCGTGCTCACGCACTTCCTCGAGGAGCACGCGGGCCGGCTCGCCGAGCTGCGCGGCCGGCTCGCGTTCCGCAACCTCCGCCCCGCGCTGGCCGCGCTGCGCCGCAACCTGCACGGTATGGTCCCCAACGCCGTGCTGCTCGAGCAAGCACTGGAAGAGACGAGCTGACGTCCAGGGGAGCGCCCCGCGCGCCGGGGTGGGATTTCCTCGCCCCGCAAGGGGGCAGGCTGCCACCGTTCTTTGCCCGGCTGCGGGGCCCACGGCCCCGGAGGCGCGTCCCCGCGTGCACGCGCCCGGCCGCCTTCCGGCCCGAAATCCTCCCGACATTGTGGGTGAAAAAAGAGCGCGCAAATTGTACGTTCTACCGGCTCTCGAGCTGGGCGCAGGCGGCTAGTTCCCCGCGGAGTCAGTGCCCTCGCGCCGGCCGCTGCTGGCATCGGCATTGCAGGATTCCGGTGGCGCGCGCGGCGGCCCTGCCGGGCGGCATCCCTCTTCGATGACTATGAAGATGCGGACCCCCTCCACGCTCGGCTTCGCCGCCGCGCTCGCTTCAGCAGTGATCGCCCACGGCGGTGCGCCACGGACACCCGACAACCCTCCCCCGCAGGCTCGAGTGTTCGGGTACACCCCAGGCGTGCCCTACGACGACCTGCCGGTCTCACCCGGGACCGGCTTCACGACTTTCTAGCGAAACCCAGGTTGACGAGATTGAGCTGGCCGACCATCGAGGTTGCTGCATCACGGCGCGAAGAGCCCCGGCGCTCGTCGGGCGGAACCATGCGGACCAAACCACACACCGAGCCGGACACCTGGCGCGTCGTCACGGCGCGCCGCCACCGCGAGGCGGTGGCGCGGGTGCGCCTGGCGGAGCGGGGTCTGGAGACCTATCTCCCGCTGCTGCGGCGATGGCCGCGGCCGCCGGTCGGCTTGGACGTGGGGCCGCTCTTCCCGGGCTACGTCTTCGTGCGCGCCGGGCGGGTGCACTTCCACCAGATCGCCCGCACGCCGGGGGTCGGCGGTCTGGTCGTCTTCGGCGGCGAGCCGGCACGCCTCGACGACGCGGTGATCGACTTCCTCCGCAGCCGCGAGGAGCCCGACGGCATCATCACGCCGTGCCCGCTACCGTCCGGCGACGCCGTGCGCATCACCGACGGGTCGTGGCGCGGCCTGGCCGCCATCCTCGACCGCCGCGTCTCCGCCCGGGAGCGCGTGCTC
>VBKJ01000269.1 GCA_005879795.1 Deltaproteobacteria bacterium | reverse complement strand
ACTCCATAGTCGTATGCTATCCCCCCGCCTGAAAGAATCAAGCCGTGGCCGCGCAGGGACGGGACAGTGGGATGTCCGCGCGTACGCCCGATTCGCCCCCGTGGGGACCCGTAAGTACCGGGTGATGCGAGGCAGCAGTATCTACGATGTGTACCGCAGCACCGAGCCCGAGCGCGCGGCCGCCGTGCGGACGGCGCTCAACGAACTGGAGTCTCAAGACGGGTCCTGGCGGGATCCGCGGCCGCTTTCGACACCGGGGGGGGTCAATCGAAAAAAAGTCGGACTCGTAGGAACGTCGCTTGAGCTGGCGACACACTCCATAGCGACTCCAACCTCTCGGCGGCGGGCCGCCGCCCACACCTCCCTCGCTGACGAGGCTGTACGGCGACGCCCTGGCACGGTCGCTCGCGGGGCTGCGGTACCGCATGGGGTTACAACCGCACAGCGGATTACGAAACCTCAGGGGTCATTGAGTCAAGCCTTCGCGACAGTCCGGTTCGTCACGACGATGAGCCGCTGCACAAGCAACCCCGGGGCAAGGAGGGTCCCGCCTCGTCAGGAAGCTGGCCCCGCTCTCTTCTCGCGCGATGTCACGCGATCGATAGCGAAGCGGAGCTCGTCCAGATCGATAGGCTTGCGGATGACGGGGATTGAGCCCAGGCCCGCACGCTGGTCGGGGGGAGCCGCAGTGACGGCAATGACTGGAATCGAGGCCAGCGCCGGATCGCTCTGTTGGCGACGATAGAAATCCTCTCCGCTCATCCCCGCTAAATGGAGATCCAGCAACACCACACAGGGCCTTGGGACGATCTTCAGACGATCCAGCGCCTCCATGCCATCGGCCGTCGCGAACACGTCGTAGCCTTCACGTGTGAGGATCTCTGAAAGGGCAGCGCGCGTGTCGGCGTGGTCCTCCAGCACCACGACCACGCCTCGCCGCTCCGTGGTGGAACCAGGGGCTCTGCTCACTGCCCACCTCTCCCAAGGCCGGGTTTTCCTTATCCATGCCCCCGCGGGTTTGGGTTACCGCGTCGGTTGGAGTGATCTAGGATAAGGAAGACCTTCGGGCGGGGACGTGCGGCGCTCGGAGACGGAGCGCCGCTGGCTGCGAGAGCGGCGAACAGCGCCGCAGCGGCGCTCGGAGGGGACGAGGGTCACTTCCCGTCGACGGTCGCGCACCATGCGGCGCCCGAGATCCCGCCGCCGATCCCATCCGCGCCGCCGAGGTCGTTTGCGTCCGATCGTGTCGTTTGGCATGTGATCCCCGATTGACGTGGTCCGCCCAGCTGGACGTGCAAACCCCGTGCCTTCTACAGGTGGCCAGTTGGAGACGGTCCGCGCGGCATGCTGCTGGTCCGTGCGGACCGTTAGCTCCGTGGCAGACGCGCCACGTTCCTTGCGCGTCCGCGGCTACAGAGAATTCGCTTAGACGCGCGGAGCCTCTTCGGGCACGCATCATGGTGACGTGAATCGAGTGCGCAACTCGAGACTAGGGGCGCCGTCGCAAGCCGCAGGACCTAGCCGCCCCCTGCCGACCCCCTGTACGTGCATCAGGCGGTCGCCGCCGTTCGGTCCCGCGGCGCCGATCGGCCAGCACGCGCCGCCCTGCGTGTGCCCCGGCTCGCGCAGCGGCGGGGCTGGCCCGAGCCCTCCTAACCTCGCCACCCGTGACCCGCCTGGCCGAGCGCGCGTCCGTCGGGTATATCACCCCGACTATCTGTCCCCTAGAGAGGTGCACGATGGTTGCTAACGACGCTCCTCACTGGTTTCCCGACCACCGGGAGGGCGAACGTCGTCTTCTGCCCTCGCGGCGCAGCGGCCTGGACCGCCGCTATCAGAGCATCCCCCCGACGGTGGAGCGCCGCGGGGCGGGCGAGCGGCGCGTGCTGGACGATCGGCGCACCTTGACGGAGCGGCGGCAGCACGTAACGGCCGGGTGACCTGGCCGAACGCCCTGCTACATTCCTGGGATGCCGAGAGACATTGACGTGGTGGGAGTCTGGCACGGAACGCCGTACCAGGTCGCGTCGGTGAGCAGCACCGCCGACGGGGTGATCGTCGCCTGCGGTCCAGCGGGCACGCACACGACGCACCCGAAGACCGGCCACCACCGGCACACCAAGGACCCGAGCTCGGGCACGAGCACCTGGCACCAGCGACACGTTCTCTCTGACGTCACCCTCGCGCAGCCCCTGCAGGTCATCGCGTTCTCGGGCGCCAAGCCACCCGCGTGGGCAAAGCCGCATGCGGACCATCCGTCGCATGACAGCTTCACCTTCCAGGCGCTGGCGGACGGCCACGTACGGCTCGCCCTCGTGGGAGTGCGGGAAGCGGACGACGCGGTCATCGTCGCGACCAAGCAGGCCGCCACCGCGCCCCGGCTGTTTCGCCGATACGCGCCGAACGTGCTCCT
>VBKJ01000268.1 GCA_005879795.1 Deltaproteobacteria bacterium | reverse complement strand
CGTCGAAGCTCAGATCCTCGCTCTGGCCGTCAGTCAAGATGCCGTCCTGCTGGACGCCGAACGGGTTGACCGCGAACCGGTAAGCGCGCTTGCGATCGTGGAACGTGTCGAGGTAGACGATCACGTGGTCGTCGTGGCTGATGTCGTCCCGCCGCGCGACGTTGGCCCGCACCTTCGCGGGATCGTCCCTGCAAACGAACACCACATACAGGTTCAGGTCATCGTAGCTCAGGTACGCGGTGGTCCGTTCGCTCACCGGAATGCCGTCGCCGGGCTCGTGCTGGCGGAAGTCGGTGACCGCGGCGCTGTCGGCGCCGGCGGAACCGGCCAGAAAGGCTTCCAGATGCGGCGCCTCGGTCACGCGCCGAATCACGAAGGTCGGCGCAGCTGGCGCGCCGAGATGCGCGGTTGACGTCTGCGCGCGAAGGGGTGTGCCGCGCGCCACGGTCCAAAGCAGGGGCAGCAGCAAGGCCCCTCGGGGTGCAAGCCTCGTCATGGCCTTCTCGTCGCCGAGTCGGCGTCGAGCGCCTGGAACCAGCGCTCGACTTCTGCGAGTTCGGGAAATCCCCAAGCCGCCCGCTCCCTGAGCAGCGCGACGGCCGGCCAGATCACGCGGTTGGCGTACCGCGCGCGTTCGGCGGTGTCAAACAGCACCTCGAGCTCTTCCGGAGCACCGAGCTGCCATCCCCCGCGCGCGGTGGCGTCACGATACACGTCCAGAATCCCGGGCCGCAGCTCAGCGGGGAAGCGGAACAGGAACGTCGAAAGGTCGTAGCTGAACGGCCCCACGCCTACGCGATCCCAGTCGACGAGGCGCAGCTCCGGCCGTTCGGCCGTTCCCTTCACGAACACGTTGATCGTCCAGAGATCGCCGTGCAGCAGTGTGTCCGGACCGGCGGCGCGCTCGAAGACGGTGGCCCGGCGCGGCGCGTCCGCGAGCAGCGCCCGCAAGCGGGCGAGCAGTCGCTCCGGGAGCCCGGCGTGCGACGACGGGGACTGGATGCCCGCGCCGAGGAGCGCCTCGAGCGCGGCGATCGCGTCGCGCACGTTGGTCGTGAAGTACTCGAAGCCCAGGCCGTGGCCGAAGCGGCGGACGTCCGGCAGCACGCCGTGGCGCGCGGCGCGCGCGTGTAGCTCCGCGACTTGTCGCGCGGCGACCTCCACCAGCTCCCATGCGGGCCGGGCGGCGAGGGTATCGTCGCCCAGGTCCTCGTGGATGTGCCACACGACTTCGCCGCGCGAGTCGGCCACCGTGCCAAGCAGCCGCGGGCAGGCGTGCTCCAGCCCGACGGCTGGCAGCCACCGCGTGGCCAACAGGCGGGTGCGCTGCGCGACGGCCGGCTCCATGCGCTTGACCACCACCGAGCTCCACGGCGCGCGCGCGTCGAACTGCAGCCGGTACACCTTTGCCTTGAGCGGCTGCACGCTCGTCACGCGATCGGTGGGATCGGCGTCGTGCAGGAGGGCACGGAGCCCCTGCCACAGCTCGGTCCACGCTGGCTCTCTGCGCGCATTCGTGACGTCCAGCGCTGCGCCTCGGGGGCGAGGCTCGACCAGGGTCACGCTGCGGTCCTCGCCTCGTGCCCGAGCGCCTGTTCCAGCACCCGGGCCACGACGCGCCGGGCGTCGAAGTGCTCCTCGACCAGCGCGCGGGCCGCGCGCCCGTGGTGCTCGTAGTCCGCTTCGGCGGCGGCGAGGGCCCGCACGGCCTCGTCCATCGTCCGAAACCGGAACAACCCCTCGGCGTCCGGCAGCAGCCGGCTCGCGCCGGTGTGCTGCACCACCGCCGGCTTGCCGCTGGCGAGGTAACACAGGGTGCGATCGCTCACCCACGCGGTCTCGAGCGAGATGTAGGCTGGCTTGGCGCAGCTGAACTCACCGCGCGACCGCTGTACGTACGTCCGGTACGCGTCCGGCGTCGCGGTCACGTCCCACGCCTCCCGCAGGCGCCAGCCCATCGGCTCCAGCAGGCGGCGGTATTCCTCGTGAAACTCCGCGAGGCATACCGCGAGCTCGAGGGAGACCGGCGTGCGGTGCGGCAGGTCCTGGTATTCGAGAAACGAGGCGCGCTTCTCGTTGCTGAACGTGATGCCGTTGAACTCGAACGTTCCGCCCCACCAGTGCGCCACGGTCGTATATGGAGGCGGCGCGGCGCCGCCCAGCGCCTCGGGGACGCACGGCCACTCGGGGAGGTAGACGGGCGGGACCGTGTGCACCCACGTGCGGCCGCCGTCGGGGAACCGCGCGGCAGGGGTCCCGACGGTTTCGCCAATAGTGAAATAGAGATCGTGTCGGGCAAGCTGGACGGCGCCGGTCGTCATCCAGATCTGGAGCAACCCCGGGTCGGTATCAATAAACGCTGTGCGCCGGAATCGCCCGACGACGCCGGCGGGGGCCGAGTGCCACAGGTTGAGAAGCAGGTCCGCCTCGGCGGCAGCGTTCAGGTCCAGACAGCCCTGCGCGACCTCGTCAGGAACGGTCCCACCGCCGATCGCGTACAGCGCGAGCGTGTCCGCCAGGCCGAATGACGCCAAGCGCCCCTTGAGCGCTGCGACGCAGTCGGACGCTGCGCCACCGCGCCTCCGGCGGCGGCCGGCCGGCGATGTGTCGTTGTCGTCGACGTCCAGCCCCTCGAGCCAGATGACCCGGCAGCCGAGCGCCTTGAGCGCCAAGGCCCAGTGGAGATAGACCCACAGGTGACCGCCACCGTTTGGGTAGGCGACCGTGTTCGCCGGCGCCACGCAGACCGTGAGGCTCATGCGACCCCGCTCCCCGTCGGCTGCGTGCTCAACGCCGTGTTCAGCGCGGTCTCAAGCACGCGGCGCGCGTCGAAATGCGTTTCCGCAATGTCACGGGCCGCGCGGCATTGGCGACGGTAGTCGCGGTTGATCGTCTCGAGCGCGTGGGCGGCCTCCGCCAGCGAGCGAAAGCGGAACATGCCCTCGCCGTCCGGCAGGAACGCGCTCGCGCCCGTGTGCTGCACGACCGCGGGCTTGCCGCTCGCCAGGTAGGCCACCGTCCTATCGCTGACCCAGGCATTCTGGAATGCCATGCACGACGGCTTTGCCGCACTGAACTCCCCGCGCGACTGCCGGAGGTAGGCGGCGTAGGCTGTGGGGCTGCCCGTGACATCCCGCGAGTCCCGCACGCGCCAGCCCTGCCGTTCGAGGAGGGCCCGGTCCTGCGCGTCTTGCTCCGCCTGCTTCGGCCGCGCCTGACCCGCGGGATCGCGGTCCAGTAGATAGAGCGCCAGCTCGAGGGGCTGGCTCGTGTGGCGTGGCAGATCCGCGAACTCAAGAAAGGAGATCCGCTTCGTGTTATCGACCAGGACGGTCTGTCCGTTCCGCCGCACCTTCAACCAGCTCGCCGACGACCAACTGGAAACAGTCGTGAAGGCCTCGGCGCCCGGCTCGTACGTGAACGGCCAGAGGTCGAGACAGACGGGCGGCCGGATGTGCGTCCACTGCAGGCCGCAGTCGGAAAAGAGGGCACCGGGTGTTCCCACCGTCTCGCCCGTCGTCAGATAGCAATCGTGCGGCGGAACGGCGAGCTCTCCGGTGCTCATCCAGAACTGCAGCAGGCCGGGGTCGATGTCCACGAGCGCCGTGCGCCGCGCGCAGGCGAGCAGGCGCGGGTCGATGGCGTAATGGAAGTTCAGCAGGACATCTGCCCGCCGCAGCACCGCCTCCGCCTCGCGGCGCGCACAGGCGACGAAGCGCGGCTCGCCTTCGAC
>VBKJ01000267.1 GCA_005879795.1 Deltaproteobacteria bacterium | reverse complement strand
CTCCTCGAAGTTGTGGACGGCCTTGATCTCCTCCTGGAGGTAGGCGCTCTGGAGCTGCAGGCGCTGCTGCTCGCTCTCGAGCCGGCGGCGTTCGCCGAGGTCGCGCAGGTAGATCGTGTAGAGCGGCCGGCCGCCCACCTGCGCGCACGAGAGCGCCGCCTCGAACTCGAACTCCTCCCCGTCGAGGCGGCGCGACTTGAGCCCGGGCTCGCTGAAGCTGAACGTCTTCCGTCCCGCCCGGATGTCCTCCATGGCCTGCGCGAGCGAGCGGGCGGCCGCCGGGGTGCCGAAGCGCGTGACGGGGGTGCCGATCACGTCCGCCGCGGCGCAGCGGAAGACCCGCTCGCCCGCCGGGTTGATGAGCACGATCCGTCCCTCCTGGTCGGTCACGATGATCGGGTCGAGCGCGAACTGGATGATGGCCGAGAGTCGCGCCTCGCTCTCCCGCACCGCCTGCTGCGCCTGGCGGAGCTCCGTAACGTCCTCGGCGATGGAGCGGGCGCCGGTGATGCGTCCCTGCTCGTCGCGGAGCGGGCTCAGCGAAACCCGCGCCCAGTAGAGGGTGCCGTCCTTGCGCCGAGCCTCCACCTCGGCGACCAGGTCGCGCCCCTCCTGGAAGACCTCCCGCTCGAGCCTGGCGAAGGCCTCCCGGTTCTCGGGCGCGTCGGTGTGGAAGTCGAGCGTGCGCATGCCGCGCAGCTCCTCGTCCGTGTAGCCGATCATCTCGCGGCCGCGGGCATTCCAGCGCCGCAGCCGACCGTCGCTCCCGAACGTGAAGTAGGCGAGCGGAGCGTGCTCGTAGAGGTCGCGGTAGAGGGCCTCGCTGTCGCGGAGCGCGCGCTCCGCGCCCAGGCGGCTGATCTCGGCGCGGGCCCGCGCCGCGAAGATGCGCATGATCGAGAGCCCGCGCGGCCCGTCCCACATCGGCTTGTCGTCGCAGATCGCGAGGTGGCCCACGACGACGCCCGCGGGATCGACCAGCGGCACCCCGCAGTAGCTGTGGACGC
Source organism: Deltaproteobacteria bacterium (assembly GCA_005879795.1). Taxonomy (NCBI): domain Bacteria; kingdom Pseudomonadati; phylum Myxococcota; class Myxococcia; species Deltaproteobacteria bacterium. The sequence goes on along the minus strand of VBKJ01000267.1, from coordinate 1,669 downwards.
CCCAGTCGCCGAGGGCGCGGTCCGCCGGAAAAAGCTCCTGCAGCCGCTCCGGGAAGTGCGACATCTGCCCATGCAGCACGCCCTCGCAGGGGGTGCCGGCCAGCGGCACGTCGATGTTGGGCAGGAAGGCGCCGCGGCCCCAGAGCGCCCGCGTCCGGAAGCGCTGGCGGTCGTCCGACAGCTCGGAGACGAAGGCGTACTGCGCCCTCAGGGCGGAGGCGAGGCGCTGCACGAGCGAGGCGAAGAACTGCTCGCCCGTCTCCGATTCGACGCCTTCGACGATCGCCCGGAGAGCCGCGTCCTCCGGTAGCTTCTGCTTGTCCTGCTGGTCGCTCACCTGGCCGAGGTCCCCCATCGGATACCATCTCGCGGCCGGGCCCGTCGAGGGCGATCGAGGGGCTCGAAACGAGACGGCGCCAGGCGGCATCGAAAGGACGCCGACCATTCATGCTCAACTCAGACGACGCCCGCTCGACCGCTTGCCGCGTGCTCATCCTCGGGGGAGGCTTCGGCGGCGTCTACGCCGCCCTGGAATTCGAGAAGGCGAGATCATGACCTGCCGCGAGCTGGTCGAGTTCCTGGCCGACTACCTGGCGGGCGAGCTCGCCCCGGAGGCGCGGCGCGTCTTCGAGACCCACCTCGGCGACTGCCCGGAGTGCGCGACGTACCTCCGCGGCTACGCCGACGCGATCCGGCTCGCGCGGGCGTGCGCCGAGACCGACGACGCGGTGCCGGCCGAGGTCCCGGAGCGGCTGGTGCGGGCGATCGTGGCCGCGCGCCGGCGGGCGTGAAACGCGCGCGCGCCGCGCGCCATCGAAGGCCCGGAAGCCAACATGTTTCGCGGAGGGACTTCGATGACCATCGCACTGGAGATCGCCGCCGGCATGGTGTTGACGACGGCCCTCGTGACGGGGATGACCATCCTCGCCGCGCTCGAGCTCGGCCGCATGGTGACCATGGACGACGAGCAGCGCGAGGTGGAGGCGAGGCCGGCGGAGCCGCCGACGCTCAGGTGCGCCGCGTGACGCCGCGCCTCGCTGCGCTGCTCGTCTCCGTTTTCGTGCTTGGCACTCCGGCGGCGCGGGGGGACGCCCGCTTCGCCGTCGGTCCCGAGGCGGGCAACAACACCTTCACGGCCGTGTTCGACGCCGCGATCGGCGAACGCATCACGGCCGTCAGCTCCGCCGTCGCCTGCACCCTCACCGTCGACGAGGCGAAGCTCGAGGGCAAGGCGTCCTGCTCCGTCCCCCTCACCTCCATCCGCGTCGACAACGACGACGTGAAGAGCGAGCACTTCCGGCAGTGGGCGACCAACAAGACGGTCGACCCGAAGAAGTGCGTGTTCAAGCTGGAGGTGCCGGCCGTGAAGCTCGCGGGGCCGGTGGAGCCCATGAAGGCCCTCGAGCTCGAGACCGAGGGCAGGTTCACGATCTGCGGCCGCCCGCGTGACGACACGGGCGCGGAGAAGCTGCGGGTGACCATCCTCTACCTGCCGGCCGAGCAGTACGACGCCGGGAAGACGCCGCGCCCCGCGCGCGGCGCCCGCAAGCACGCGCGCACCATCCGCATCCGCGCCCGGATCGAGGCCTTCGACCGCGAGCGCTACCGGATCGGCCCCAAGTGGACGGCGGGCTGGCTGGCGCGCGTGCAGCAGCTCGCCCCCGTGGTC
>VBKJ01000266.1 GCA_005879795.1 Deltaproteobacteria bacterium | reverse complement strand
CCCTCTACCTGACGGACCTGGCGATGTGGCGGGCGACGCGCGCGATCATGGACGGCCGCTTCGCCGACGGCGAGGAGCAGGCGAAGCGCGCGGTCGAGCTCGGTCGGCGGGAGCACGACGCGCAACCCACCATGCGTCACGAGATTCAGACGTTCGTCCTCCACTATCACCAAGGTCGTCTCGACCAGCACCTCGGACGGTCGCAGCCCCGCGCCGACGTGCCCGCCCCGATGCTCGGACGCTGCTTCCGTGCATTCTGGTGGAGCGAGATGGACCGCAAGGCCGAAGCACAGCTCGAGCTTTCCGCGCTGGCGAAGGAGGGCTTTCCGCTGCCCCACGACGGGGCCTGGGTGGTCTCGATGGGCCTTCTCTCCGCCGTCGCCGCGGAGCTGAACGACCGCGCGAGTGCGGCGACGCTGTACGACCTCCTGGTGCCCTACGCCGGTCGCGTCGGGATCGCGGCCGCGGGGCTCGCGTGCTCGGGGTCCGTCTCCTACCACCTCGGCCTGCTGGCCTCGACGCTCGGCCGCGTCGCCGAGGCGATTCGCCACTACGAGGACGCGGCGACGGTGCACGAGCGGATGGGCGCGCGACCCTTCCTCGCGTGGACCCAGCTCGCGCAAGCTCGCCTGCTCCTCACGCGCGATGCCGGCGCGCGCCTCCGCGAGGCCACGGCTCTCCTCACGAGCGCGCTCGCCACCGCGCGGGAGCTCGGGATGGACGGGCTCGTGGCGAAGGTGCGCCATCTCGGTCTCGACACCGCGGCCGCGGTCGATGCGCAAGAACCCGCCGATGGCGATGCGGTCTTTCGCAACGAGGGAGACTTCTGGACCGTCACGTACGCCGGCAGGTCCGCGCGCTTGAGGCACGGCAAGGGGCTCTGCGACATCGCAATCCTGCTCGCCAACCCGGGCCGGGAGATCCACGTCGCCGATCTGATCGCCGCCTCCACGACTGCGCCGCCCGACCCGCGCGGCGCGCCGACGGGGGAGGCGAGCACCGCGGAGCTCGTCGCGCAGGGTCTCCGGGTATCCCGAGGCGGCGCCGGAGATGCAGTGCTCGACCCCCGGGCACGGGCGGACTACCGGGAACGGCTGGCGGATCTGCACCGCGAGCTCGACGACGCCGAGCGCTGCAACGACGAGGGACGCGGGGCGCGCGCGCGCGCCGAGCTCGACTTCATCGCCGGGGAGCTGGCGTCCGCCTTTGGTCTCGGCGGCCGCGGTCGGCGGGCCGGCAGTCCGATCGAGCGCGCGCGCAAGGCGGTCGCCTCGCGCATTCGCTTCAGCCTCGTGCACATCGCGCGGGTGCATCCCGCGCTGGCGCACCACCTCCGTCGGTACGTTCGAACCGGGACGGTTTGCACCTACGTGGTGCCCGACGAGCCCGTGCGCTGGAGCGTCTGACGGCGATCGCCGCCTCGGGCTGCGCTCCCGTAGCGGGGCGCACCCGCGCCTCTGGCAGATTGCCACACGGTTTCTAGCGCCTCCAGGTCAGGGCCTCCCGAACGGGCGAGGCCCCCGAAAGGGAGGACATCCGAATGAGGCACGGACGGTGTTTGGCAGCATTCCTCGGCGTCCTGCTCTGGGGAGCTACCGGTCGTGCGGACATCACGAATACGACACCCTACGACTACGACTATCCGCCGAAGCCGGGGAAGGAGCGAGGAACGTACATGGCGGCGGCCACGGGCTCGCTCGGACCCGATTGCTTCTTCACCTTCATCGGGACGGCCAAGTACCTCCCCAACCCCGACGGCTCCGGCGGCAAGCACTGCACCAAGGGCAACATCGAGCTGAGCGGGAGTGGCCCGGCGTGCGGGGTGGGGAAGCCATTCGAGACCATGCCGGTCGTCAACCTGGCAGACTACACCTACAACGGCGATGGCACCTTGTGTGAACGGGTCAAGATCGTCGGCGGACCGCTCG
>VBKJ01000265.1 GCA_005879795.1 Deltaproteobacteria bacterium | reverse complement strand
TCGTCACCCTGCCGTCCCACCTGACCGCCGCCGAGGCGCTCGAGCGGCTGCGCGGGCTCGCCCGCGAGGTCGAGCTCATCTACTACATCTACCTGGTCGACCCCGCGGCCCGCCTGCAGGGCGTGGTCACGATCCGCCACCTCCTCCTCTTCGACCCCGCCGCCCGCCTCGCGGAGATCATGCGACGCGACCCGGTGTCGGTCCGACCCGACGACACCCCCGAGCGCGTCGCCGAGGTCGCCGAGAAGTACAACCTCCTCGCCGTTCCCGTGCTCGACGCCCAGGGCAAGCTCCTCGGCGTCGTCACCGTGGACGACGTGCTCACCCAAATGACGACGCGCGCATGGAAGTGGAAGGTCGGCCACGCCCCCTGAGCGCGCGCGCCGGCGGCCGCTGGCGGCACGTGCTGCGCTTCCTGGTCGTCATGGGCCCGGGCATCATCACCGCCAACGTCGACAACGATGCGGGCGGGATCACGACCTACTCGCTCGCGGGCGCGCGCTACGGCTACGCGCTCGTCTGGACGCTCGTCCCGATCACGGTCGCGCTCGTGGTCGTGCAGGAAATGTGCGCCCGCATGGGCGCCGTCACCGGCAAGGGCCTCGCCGACCTGATCCGCGAGAACTTCGGCGTCCGGCTCACCTTCTACGCCATGGTTCTCCTCTTGCTCGCGGACCTTGGCAACACGGTGGCCGAGTTCGCGGGCGTGGCGGCGAGCCTCGAGATCTTCGGCGTGTCGCGCTACGCGACCGTGCCGCTGGCCGCCGCCTTCGTGTGGTGGCTCGTCGTCTACGGCAGCTACCGGCGCGTCGAGAAGGTCTTCCTCCTGGCGTGCCTCTTCTACCTCGCCTACGTCGCCTCCGGGGTGCTCGCCGTGCCCGGGTGGACCAACGTCCTGCGCGAATCCACGGCGCCGCACGCGCGGCTCGACGCCGCCTACGTGACCATGCTGGTCGGGCTCGTGGGCACGACCATCGCGCCGTGGATGCAGTTCTACCAGCAGGCGGCGATCGTCGAGAAGGGCGTGCGCGTCGAGGACTACCCGTACTCGCGCCTCGACGTGGTGAGCGGCTGCATCTTCACCGACGTCGTCGCCTTCTTCATCATCGTCGCCTGCGCCGCCACGCTGCACGCGGGCGGCGTCCCGATCGAGACGGCCGCCGACGCGGCGCAGGCGCTCCGTCCGCTCGCCGGCGCCCACTGCGCCGCTCTCTTCGCCTTCGGGCTCTTCAACGCCTCGCTCTTCTCCGCCTCGGTGCTGCCGCTCGCGACCGCGTACTCGGTGTGCGAGGCGCTCGGCTGGGAGACGGGCGTCAGCAAGCGCATGCGCGAGGCGCCGCACTTCTACGCGCTCTACACGGGACTCATCGTGCTCGGCGCCGCGATCGTCCTCGTGCCCGGCATCCCGCTCATCCCGGTCATGTACCTGTCGCAGGTGGCGAACGGGGTGCTCCTGCCCGTCGTCCTCGTCTTCATGCTCCTCCTCATCAACCGCCGCGACCTGATGGGCGAGTACACCAACGGCACCTCGATGAACGCCGCCGCGTGGGTGACGGTCGCCGTCACGAGCGGCCTCAGCCTCTACCTGGCCGTCGCCGTCTTTTTCGGGGCAGCGTCCTAGGAGGCCGTCCGGCCTCCTAGGCTGGACGAACTCGCGCAGTTGCGCTAACCACGAGAGAGACATGAGCAGCGACGGCCAAAGCCGTCCATCGGAACCGTAGGACCGTCCGGGCGCGCGGCTGGCAGCACCCCTCCCGCCCCGGGTGGTGAGGAGGTCGCGAGCGTGCCCCGTGCAGCGAGAGGAAGCTCATGACGCCAGCCGCCGTCGAGCGGGCGCGCGAGCGGAGCCTCCTCGCCTCCGAGCTGGCGGACGCGTGGCCGGTGCTCTCGGCCGAGGAGCGCCTGGAGGGGCTCCGGCTCCTCCCCCACGCCGACGCCGAGGATCTCCTGCTGTCGCTGCCCGCCCGCGACCAGGCGGAGCTGATCCTCGAGACCTCGGCCGGCGAGCGGCGCTCGTGGATGCGGCTCCTCCCGCCCGACGACGCCGCCGACGTCGTGCAGGCGGCGCCCGAGGCGGAGCGCGAGGGGCTGCTCGCCCTGCTCGACGACCCGACGCGCAAGGAGGTGGCGGCGCTCCTCGCCTACGCCGAGGACGATGCGGGCGGGCTCATGAACCCGCGCTACGCGCGCCTCCGCCCGGACATGAGCGTCGACGAGGCGATCACCTACCTCCGCCGCCAGGCGCGCGAGCGCCTGGAGACCATCTACTACATGTACGTGCTCGACGCCGAGCAGCGCCTGCTCGGCGTGGTGTCGTTCCGCGACCTGTTCGCCGCGCCGCCCGAGAAGAAGGTGCGCGACATCATGCACACCGAGGTCGTCACCGCCCCCGAGAGCATGGACCAGGAGGCGCTCTC
>VBKJ01000264.1 GCA_005879795.1 Deltaproteobacteria bacterium | reverse complement strand
GCCGCGCCCCCGGAAGGCGACGGCCAGCACGGCGAACGTCAGCACGAAGGCGAGCACCGTCGCGCGCTTGCTGTCCCGGAAGGCGGCCTCCATCTGGTCGTTCGAGAGCACGGGGGCGCCCGTGAGGCCGGCGCGCACGCCCGGGAACTCGGTCTGTACCCGTGCCATCGCCGCCCGCAGCGGTCCGATCGCGTCGCGGTAGGTCGTGAAGCTCCCGTGCTCCCGCCGCGCCTCGACCAGAACGAAGAGTAGCCGCTCGTCGTCGGAGAGGAAGTAGCCGGCATCCCCGTCGCCCCGCTTCAGCGAGAAGAGCGACCGCCACGGCGAGCGGTAGGGCGCCCGTCGATCGAGCCGCGTCGAGATCTGGTCGAGCACGTCGCGGGCGGCGCCGAGGTCGACGTTCGCATCCCCGTCGTCGAGCCCCAGGTCGAAGGCGTTGCGGACGAAGGCCGTCACGACCTCCGTCCGCAGGCCGTCGACCAGCTCGCCGAGCGTCGGCCGCGCCGCGAAGTCGGTGAGGAACCGTCGGTGATCGACGACGTCGTCGGCGAGGTCGGCGAGGTCGTGACGCGAGAGGTAGAGGAGCTCTCGACCGCGGAATCGGCTCGGATCGATCCGATACGTGACGTGCGCGAACGTGTCTCGGTCCTTGCGCAGCTCCTGCGCGAGACGACGGGCGTACGCCTTCGAGCGCGCGACGTCGTCGGCTTCGACCGCCACCACCAGCTGGTCGAGACGCGGGAAGTCGTCGGAGTACTCCTCCTCACGCTGGACGAAGGGCTGGTCCTGCGGCAGCAGATCGCGTCCGGAGGTGACGAAGCCGAGCTGGCGGACCGTGTAGGTGAGCGCGGCGACGGCGCCGAGCACGCCGAGCAGCACGGTCACGAGCGGCCGGGCGCACGCAAGGCGGACGAGTAGCCGGAGACCCCGGCCACCCGCTCCCGACGCTGTGCCAGAGGTCGCGACGAGCGACCTCACCGCTCGGCAGTCTCCTTCACTGGCGGCGGATGCCACTCGGTGTGGCGCGCCTCGATAGCCTCCTCGATCGACCCATGGCGGCGCTGGAGGTAGCCGTTGCGGACGGCGCTGTAGAGGTCGAGGGCACTGTCCTCGACGTCCTGGAAGAGCTCGAGGTTCAGGGAACGCTTGTTGACCTGCTTCACGACCGACATCCCCGTCGTCGCGAGTAACGGCGTGACGTACCCGAAAGGATCGAGGAGCCCGTCCACGCCGTACCCGATGCCGTCACGGACGGTGAGCGGCTGGAGGCTGGGGAGCACGAGGTACGGCCCGGGGCCCCAGCCGTACACGCCGAGGGTCTGTCCGGTGTCGGCGTCGCTGCTGTCGATGTGGAGCTGCGCCTTCGCGACATCGAGGAAGCCGACCACACCGATCGTCGTGTTCACGCCGAAGCGCGCGACTTCGCGACCCGCGCCGCGGAAGCGACCCTGGAGAAGGTTGTTCACCAGGCGCCTCGGCATGCCGAGGTTGTCGAAGGCGCGATCGAGCGCCCGCTTCCCGACGTCGGGGAGGGCCTTGTTCCATCCCTTGGCGATCGGTTTCAGGAGGCGTCGGTCGAAGATGTCGTGATTGAAAAAGAACATCTTCTCGTTGAAGCGCTGCCATGGGTCGTAGTCGTTGGATGCTCCGTCCTCGATGTCCGAGGCGTCCGGGGTCTCGTCCGCCCGGGCGGCACCCATGAGAGAGGTGCTTCCCAGCACGACGAAGAGGGCGAGGAGCCACCTCGCAGCGCCGCCGGACGTGGAGGACCTTCCGGGTGGCGCCTCGCCGCGGACCGTCAGCCGGTCGGCGGACACCGTGAGGTGGAGCTGGTCTTTCTCCCCCTCCTCGAAGATCGGCCGGCGGAAGAACTGCCGGAACGGCTCGTCGAACAGATCGTCCCGGCGCCGCAGCGCAGGGAACAGCTCCCAGGGAACGAGTGACATCGTGCTTCCTCCCTTCGGTGAGATGGCACGGCAGCAAGAAGCGTGTCAAGCTCGAAGGCGCTCTGACCGCAGAACGAGCTATCCGCGATTCTCAGGATTGCAAAAGAGGCGGAATTAGCGTTCTCGCCCTCCGACCGAGGCACGCCGCCGGGCCCAAAGCCAAGCACGGCCACCGTTGTCGCTCCACATTCTGGAGTGCGCGTCGCGCGCCTCGGCCAGCTGCTTGGCGCGCTTCTCCAGGGTCTCCACCTTCCGCGCCAGATCGCAGTACGCCCGCTCGAGCGCGCGCTTCTGGCGCTCGAGTTCCCTTGGGAGGGAGACCTTCTCGTCAGCAGGCGTTCGGGCGCAGGCGCCGGCTCGCCAGGGGGGGCGATCAGCCCCGGGAGAAGCTCTGTCATGCCGCGCGCTCAGTGGCGCCGCGCCGCCGAAGGGCCGCTTCGCCCACCAGGCGGAAGTTCACGGAGATACCCCGGGCGGCCAAGCGCGCGCACTCTTCCCACACGGCGCTCAGCCCTGGCCCATCGCCCCGAGGTG
>VBKJ01000263.1 GCA_005879795.1 Deltaproteobacteria bacterium | reverse complement strand
TGCGCGCGCACGTCCATGATCACGTACTGCGCCGCCTGGCTCACCGCCCGGATGGCGAGCGCCGAGAAGAGGAAGACGAGCATGGCGCCGAGGAGCCCGCCCACGAAGATCTCCGGCTTCGCGATGTCGACCGTCTCGATCTTGAAGCCGTAGTTACGCACCTCGTCCAGGTAGGCCGAGAAGAGGAGGAAGGCGGCGAGCGCCGCGGAGCCGATCGCGTAGCCCTTGGTGAGGGCCTTGGTGGTGTTGCCGACCGCGTCGAGACGGTCGGTCTTCTTGCGGATGTCCTCGGGCTGATGGCTCATCTCGACGATGCCGCCTGCGTTGTCGGTGATCGGGCCGAAGGTGTCCATGGCGAGGATGTAGGCCGCGGTGGCGAGCATCCCCATGGTGGCGACGGCGGTGCCGAAGAGGCCCGCGCCGGGGATGCCCGTCGCCCGGCCGAGGAGATAGGAGCCGAGGATCGCGAGGGAGATGACGATGGTCGGGATGGCGGTGCACTCGAGGGCCACCGACATGCCGGTGATGATCGTCGTCGCCGGGCCGGTCTGGGCCGCCGCGGCGATCTCTCGCACCGGGCGGTAGCGGTACTCGGTGTAGTACTGCGTGATGTAGACGAAGGCCTGCGAGGTCGCGATGCCGACGAGCCCGCAGGCGAAGAAGTGGAGCCACGCGAGCGGGCGCTCGGGGGCGTGGAGGAGCCAGCGCGTCGCCACCCCGAAGCCGAGGAGTGCCAGCCCGGCGGCGATGTAGTAGCCGCGGTTGAGCGCGCTCATCGGGTCCGCGTTCTCGTCGGTGCGGACCGCCATCACGCCGACGATCGAGGCGATCAGCCCGAAGGCGCGCGCCACGAGCGGGAAGAGCATGACGCCGAGCATGCCTGCCGCGAAGTGGACGCCCGTCCTCAGCGCCGCCGTCGCGAGCCCCGCGCCGAGGATCATGGCGCCGATGTTCTCGGCCGCCGTCGACTCGAAGAGGTCGGCGCCGCGGCCGGCGCAGTCCCCGACGTTGTCGCCGACGAGGTCCGCGATCACCGCCGGGTTGCGCGGGTCGTCCTCGGGGATGCCGGCCTCGACCTTGCCGACCAGGTCGGCGCCGACGTCGGCCGCCTTGGTGTAGATGCCGCCGCCCAGCTGCGCGAAGAGCGCGACCAGGCTCGCGCCGAAGCCGTAGCCGACGATCAGGAGCGGGATCTTCTCGTCCGCCACCCCGAAGGCGCGCAGGGCGACGAAGAGTCCGCCCACGCCGAGGAGGCTCATGGCGACCACGAACAGGCCCGACACGGCCCCGCCGCGGAGCGCGAGCTGGAGCGCGCGGTTGAGACTCGAGCGCACCGCCGAGGCCGTGCGCAGGTTGGCGCGGATGGACACGAACATGCCGACGTAGCCAGACACGCCCGAGCACAGCGCCCCGAAGCAGAAGGCCAGCGTGGTCGCCACCGCCATGTTGAAGGGGCTGGCCGGGTCGTTGGGGTTCGGCGGGCGCACGAAGGCGTAGAGCACGAAAATGAGGGCCGCGACGCCGAGCCCGATCCCGAAGATGGTGGCGTTCTGCCGGCGGAGGAACGCCTCCGCGCCCTCCTTGATGGCGCCCGCGATCTCCTGCATCTGCGGGGTGCCCTCGTCGGCGGCCAGGACCTCCCGCGCCAGGTAGACCGCGAACGCCAGCGACAAGACGCTGATGAGCATCACGAGCGGGATCATCGCCCCTCACCTCGCCCCTTCGTGTAGGTGAAAAAAGCCGCCCTACCTACCGTGTGCCCCGCGTCACTGCAAGCGTCGGGCGGCGGGGCGCCGGCTCAGGGGCTCGGCGCGCCCGGCCCACCGCCGGCATCATCGCGGGTCTTCTCGCGCCTCGCCTTGTAGCGCTCGTGGCGCGCGCGCAGCGCCTCGCCCATGCGCTTCAGGCCCTGGAGCCGGTCGGCGAACTCGCCGGTCACCTCGCGCGCCTCCTCGCGGGTGCGGACGACGTAGGGGGAGATGAGGATGATCAGCTCGGTCCGTAGGGTCGTGTCGCTGTTCACGCGGAAGGCCCAGCCGAGGACTGGAATGTCCATCAGGTAGGGGACTCCCTGCCGGGTGTGACGGATCGTGTCCATGATGATGCCGCCGATGAGGACCGTCTCGCCGTCCTGCACGACCGCCGTGGTCTCGGCCTCGCGCGTGTTGAACGAGGGCGAGTTGGTGTTCCCGAACGAGTTCTGCCCGACGTCGCTCACCTCCTGCCGGATCTGCATGTTCACCAGGCCTTTCGAGTTGACCTGCGGCAGGATGGTGAGGATGTTCCCGGTGTCGCGGTACTGGACCGAGTTGACGACGTTGGAGACCGCTATCGTGGATGTCTGGGTCGAGGTGAGGATCGGGATCGACTGGCCGACCAGGATGTGCGCCTCACGGTTGTCGGCCGCCATGATGTGCGGCGCAGAGAGCATCTTCACGTTGGTCATCGTCGCCAGCGCGTTGATGAAGAGGTTGAAGTTCTCGCTGTTGGAGATGA
>VBKJ01000262.1 GCA_005879795.1 Deltaproteobacteria bacterium | reverse complement strand
GCCTCGGGCGGGACGTGGACGCCGAGCGGGCCGATCGTCCGCAGGGTGCCGTCGTTCGGAGGCTCCTGCCGCACGAGCAGGTCGAGCCCCGAGTCGAGGTCGAACATCTCCGTCGTCTGCGCCCCGGCCACGTTGTTGGTGTAGGCCGTGCCCGCGATCAGCGGCTGCCGGCCGAAGTGAGGGTCCTCGCGCGCGTAGGCCAGGGGCCGATCCACCGCCGTCGCGCCGTTGTCGACGTTCACGCGCAGGTTCTGGCCATCGTGGCCGACCAGCCTCAGGCGGTCCGTCCCGGGATTGAAGTCCAGTCCCGAACGGCTCCCGCCGTTGAAGGGCACCGTCAGCGTGCTCACCAGGCGGGCCGCTGCGGTGACGGGGTCGATCGTATAGACATCCCCCGCCGCCGTGAGACCGTAGAGGCCGCCGTTCGCCGGACGCCGGTCGAGGCCGATGAGCTGCCCGCTCACCCCGCTCGGCGTCGTCGTCCTGGCATCGCCAGGGTGCTCGGCAGAGAAGGTGATGAGCATGCCGTCTCCGCTCAGGGCCACCAGCATCGGGGAGGCGGCTCCGGTCCTCGGGCCCGCCAACGCGAGTCCAGCCACGAGAAGGCCGATGCGCAGCTGCCCTCTGGCGATGGTCGCAGCTTTCACTGGCAGAGAACCTGCACGGGCCCTTTAGCCAGGTGGCCGGCCGAGCCGCAACCCCGCGGCCGCTAGACATCGCATCGTCCGGGTACCTGCATCGCGCGGCTCACGGGAGTGCCGGCGACGTCGGCCGTCAGCAGCCCGTCGTGCAGCGCCATGGTCGGGGAAGCCGCCCCGGCGGCGGGCCTGGCGACGGTGAGCCCCGCGAGGAGCCCGCAGAACGCCAGACGGGACGGAAGCCGTGCGACGGAGGTTCTCATCGTTCCCGGAGACGTTACGTGCGAGCGGCGCGCCCGGATGCAGGACCCACCGCCCGCCCGTTTTCTGATGTGAAGAGTCGCGAACGCTCTGCGGAGTCAGCGGTACGTCGGTATTGGGCGGAGCTTTGAATACGGCGGGGACAAACGCGGCGTCACGAGAATGCCGCGCTCACCGGGCGCCTCGCGGCATCGCGAGCTAGAGACCTCGCATTGTCTAACGACAAGACGCGGTTACGAGTTTGCCCCGCTCGCCGTCGGTGCGCCGCCGCCCTCGCGCGGCATCGGCACGCTGGCGCGCAGGCAGGCGCCGCCGCCCGGTCCCGAGGAGAGCGAGACCGTCCCGCCGAGCGCGCGTACGCGCTCGCGGATGCCGATGAGCCCGATCCCGCTCGGGCGGCTCGCCCCGTTGTCTGCCGGCAGTCCGACGCCGTCGTCGCGCACCTCGAGCCTGAGCTCGTCTCCCCTCGCGGTGAGACCCACCCACACGCGCTTCGCGTGCGCGTGTCGGGCGACGTTGGTGAGCGCCTCCTGGATGATGCGGTAGACCGCCGTTTCGATCTCCTCCGGCAGGCGCTCCGGGAGCCCCTCGGCGGTGTACTTGGTCGCGATCTGGTGCCGTCCGCGGAAGGCCTCGAGGTGCGCCTCGAGCGACCCCGCGAGCCCGTAGAGGTCGAGCCCGGGCGGGCGCAACAGCTGCGACAGCTCGCGCATCTCGCCGAGGGTCTTGGCGACCAGGTGTCGCGCTTCGCCCGCCCGCGTGCGGAGCTCGCCCAGGTCGGGCGGGAGCTTCCGCTCGAGCAGCCAGAGGTACGAGGACACCGCGGTGAGCGACTGCCCGAGCTCGTCGTGCAGCTCGCGCGAGAGCCGGCGGAGCTGCTCCTCCTGCACCGAGATGAGGCGCGTGGAGAGCGCGGCGAGCTCGTCCTGGCGCTGGATCAGGCCCGTACGGAAGCGACCCAGGACGCGCGCGCAGGCGACCGCGAGCGCGGCCCCGATGGCAACCCAGCAGAGGGTGCTCACGAACGGCGCCATTGGGAGACCCTGCTGGCCGAGCTTGGCGCCCACGAGCGCGAAGCCGGCACAGATGAGGACGCCGACCAGGGTCGTGCGGCGCGCACTCCAGGAGAAGAGGACGACCCCGGCGATGAGCAGGGTGGTGAAGGCGCTCGACATGAGCGAGGGGTAGGTGGGCACCGCGTAGGGCAGGAGGTAGACGTAGAGGAGGAGATTCGACGCCAGCCCCAGCGCGAACAGCAGGCCGAGCCCGTC
>VBKJ01000261.1 GCA_005879795.1 Deltaproteobacteria bacterium | reverse complement strand
TCGCCTGCGTCACCGAGAGATAGCCGTGCGCCCCCGCGCTGCGCCCCGCCCACAGATTGAGCGGCGCCATCTTGAAGAAGGCGAGATCGGTCTCGCCCGGCTCGAGCAGGATGATGTCGCCCTGGAAGTTCGGATCGTCCTGGTACTGCTGGATGCCGAGCTGCAGCCGCGAGTGCAGGAGCGTGCGCAGCACCTGGTTGAGCACGGTGAGCATCCCCTGGCTCGCCAGCGGCCGCCCCTCGATCGCGTAGCGCCCCTGCTCGGGCACATAGCGGCGCACCACCCGGTTGTGAAATGGCCGAAACGGATTGTAGCAGATCACCAGCTCCGCCCCGTGCTCGATGGCGACGTCGATGTTGGCCGTGCGCCGCACCCCGCCGTCGACGTAGTCGACGCCCTTGATGCGCGCGGGCTTGTAGAAGCCGGGCAGCGCCGTCGAGGCCTGCACCGCCTCCGAGATGGTGAGCGCGGTGTCCTCGTCGTGCCCGAACACCACCCGCTCGGCCGTATCGAGGTTCATGGCGACGATGTAGAGCGCGACCTGCCGCAGCCGGTGGAGCACGCGGAAGTCGTTGGTCATCCCGCGCCGCTCGATGTTGTGGCGCAGGTAGCGCTCGAGGGTCGCGTTGTCGAACAGGCCCGAGGGCAGGTAGGCGAGCGGGAAGGGGAACTCGCGCGCCGCGCCCACCGCGTCGACGACCGGCTTCACGCACTCGATCAGGTTGGCGAGCGTCGGCCGCCGCCGCGCCCGGGTGAGCGGCTCCTGAAGCGCGCGCACCAGCTCGGGCGTGTGGACCAGAAAGTCGTAGAACGCGCCGGGGACGTAGGTGAGGAGATCGACCAGGTACTCGAGCGGCTTGCGCGCGAACTCGGCGAGGTTCGGGTTGTAGAAATCGAGCGGCGAGAGGTAGGTGAAGTCCTCGGAGGTGCCGTCGAGCGAGCGCAGCATCTCGGGCGGGGTCACGCCGCCGGCGAGCGGGGCGGCCAGGAAGGCGCCGGCCGAGAGACCGACGTAGATGTCGAAGTCGGTGGTCTTGCGGTTGACGAGGAAGTCGTCGAGGGCCTTCAGGCCGCCGAGCTTGTAGGCGCCGCCGGTGACCGCACCGCCCGCCAGCACCAGCGCCACGCGCGGGTTCTTCTTCCGCGTCGTGAGATCGCTCTTGTGGACGATGGTGAGGCCCATGTCTGTCCTCCCCATGCGTGCCCGCCCAGCAGGCCCTAGTGGAGCACAACTCCGATCCGATCGTCCACTCGCTTCACACCGTCCGGACGATCGTCATGAGGGCCTGCCTCTCTTCGCGACGAGTCACAGTGGGCACGGCGCCGGTGCCGGGCCCGCTCTCGTCATGGCGACGCAAGCAGCGTGCCAGGCTCTGTCAGGGGGGTCCTCCCCGAAGAGGCCGCACCAAACCGCCTCCGGGCCTGCAAACCTTTCAGAGTCTTGCAAAACATGCACATCCGACCCGCTGCGCGGGCGGGCCCGGAGCGGCCCGTCCTGCCAAACGCGCCCGGGGGCGATGGCGGCTCACAGGAAGGCGGGCATCGCCCCGTCGTGGGCAAACCGGGGAGCCACCTCCGGAAGGGGGAGGCCCCCTCCCGGCCTAGGGACGGAACGCGCTCAGGCGGCCCGGTGCTTGCTGGCGGTCTCTCTCGTGAGCGCCTCGAGGCGTCGCTCGACATGCGCGATCCGATCCTTCAGATACGCCACCTCGCGAGCCGCCGCCCTGAGCTCCTTGACGACCGGGTCGGTCAAGCGCTCGAGCTGCACGTGGAGACTGGCCATCAGGCGCGTCCGCCGGGCGTCCAGCTCCTTCACCGCCCGCTCGGCCCGCTCCTGGATGTCCGCGCGCAGCTTGCCCACGTCAACCAGTGAGAGAACCCGGTCGACCACCGGCCTGCCGCTCCGTTCGACCAGCTGGCGCGCGTCGTGCCGCAGCTGGCCGACCAGCTGCTCTCCTCGCTCCTGCAGCCGCTTCATCGAAGCGCGCACCTCTTCCAGCGAGAGTAGCCGTACTCGTGTCTCTTCCATCGAAAGCCTCCTCTCTGCGCCCAGGTGACCCACGGTCAGCCTGGGCTCGCCACAGGCACAGCGGCGCCGACCACATCGGTCACCGATCCACCGGCAGAACGAGCCGGAACTCGCCCCGCGCCGGAATGGCCTCTGGACCCGCAATCACCGACTAGCCCCGGTGGCGCGGGCGGTCAACCCCCTTTCACCGACACCCCCCTTTCGCCGGCACCCCCTTCGCCGGCCAAGCTGCGTCGCCCCCAACGTTCGTGGACTCCCCGCGTTCCGCGCGGGCGCAGCGTGGCGCCGTGCGGGCCCCTGACCCTCGCGGGCGCTACTTGTCCGCGGAGTTCCCGCGTGATGAGAGGGAGGAACCGTGCGCGGCCGCGATCGAAGCGAGAGTCCCCATCGAGGATCCCGCTGGACGCGGTCGAGGCGCGCGGAGGCCCTGGCGATCGCACTGATCCTCGCATCGTGCACGGCCAGCTCGGTGCCGCGACCGAGGTTTCCACAGGTCGAGCAGGCGACCGAGGCCCTCCAGGGCGGCGGCGAGCGCTACCGGACCCACCGCGCATGTGCAGGTGCGGCGAAGTCCGTCGATGACCTCGTCCGCTGCATGCAAGACGCGGGTTGGACCTTCGTGGCCCGAGGACCCGCGTACCCGGAAGCCGATTGCTGGCAGGCACACGACCGCGGCGAGGTCGATCGCATTCCGCCCCAGTGCTTCGTGCGCTCGCCCGAGCACGCGGGGGAAGTGGCGCCGTGAAATTCTCGGGATCGCGGCTGGGTGCGGTTTTGCCGGGGCGTCGGCCTTTCCGCGCCTCGGCGGCTGGCATGCACCTGCTTCGCCCGGCCGCACTTACGGG
>VBKJ01000260.1 GCA_005879795.1 Deltaproteobacteria bacterium | reverse complement strand
CCCGACGGCTGCGGCGGCTTCCTCAATTGCCCCTGCAACCGGTGCTCCGCCAGATGCGCCAACGGGTCCTTCGCTACATTGACCTGCTCTTCCCCGCTCCGATGCAGTGAGGACTGCCCCGATGAATGCGCCGAGTTCTGCGCAACAGTTCCTAGCGAGTGCGCGACCGCGTTCTGCGTCATGGGTTGCGACTAACGTCTCCCGCGGGCAGTGGGCCGTCCACCTCCGCGTCGTCGGCGTGAAGCATGGCGCGCTCGCCCCGGCGCCCGCAGGCGCGTTCGTGCTCCTGAACGCGGTTCCCTTCACGGCTCACCTGCGCGATGAACACGCGGCCATCGCAGCGGCGGCACTGGACGATCTCGGATCATCTCGCGGAGGCAGTAAGGGGAGCACGGAGCCAAGGAGGACCCCCATGGCAGGAGTTGTGAGACTCCGGGTCCCCCGCTTAGAGCGCGGTCTCTAGGATCGTGTACGACATCGGCGACGAGGGGCCGCTGGAGACCGCAAGTCTCAGCCACGGCGACAGCGGGGACGTGACTAACCCGACCGCATCGCCCGTGCCCGAGTGCACGACGTAGGCGCCCGTCCCGTCGCTGCGCTGCAAGCGCTGGAACGGCGCGGTGCCCGACGTCAAGGCGAACGCCTCCGTCTTCTGCGGCGGAAACCCGATGACGTGCCGCATCGGGTTCTGCAACGCGGGCTTCGCCGACTGCAACATGACCGATGCCGACGGGTGCGAGATGAGCCTGAACACGGATTCCAACTGCGGCAGCTGCAACTTCCAGTGTGCGCCGGGGACGAGCTGCGTGAGAGGCACCTGCCAGTAGCCCCCATGCGGGCTTCTGGCCGCCCAGGAGGAGCGGGAAGCGACCTGCGGGCGCCGGGACGTCGTGCGGCGCCGTGTCGACCGTGGTCCCGGCGGGCGGCGGCACGGCCGCCGGGTACCAGATGCGCGCGTCGATGCGCCGCTCGGCACCGAACGGAGCGGAGAAGTACCTGCTAGAGCAGCCGCGCGTTCAGGTGAATCTCCGTGCCCGCCAGCGCCTTCGACACGGGACAGTTCCGCTTGGCATCGAGCGCATTCTTGTGAAAAGTCGCCTCGTCAATGCCAGGAATGTCGGCCTCGGTCTCCAGCTCGATCCTGGTGATGGAAAACCCCTCGCCGACCCTCTCCAGCGTCACCTCCGCACCGGTGTGGATGCGCGTCGGCGTGAGGCCCGCCCGTGAAAGCTGCGCGGTCAGTGCCATCGTGAAGCACCCGGCGTGGGCAGCGCCGATCAACTCCTCCGGGTTGGTCGCCGCTTGGCCTTCTTCAAATCGGGATTTGAACGAATACGGCCCGTCAAAGGCGCCGCTGCCGACTCTCAGCCGCCCGCTGCCTTCGGCGAGATTGCCCTTCCATTCCGCTTCTGCCTTCCGTGTTGGCATGGAGCCTCCCTTCGCTGTGCCAGCGTTTCGATCCCGAACGACGATGCCGACATGGCCGGCGGTTGGCTCACGCCGTGGAGCGATCGATGCCGAGCTTCTGTATCCGCGATTGGAGCGTGGTGCGCTTGAGGCCCAGGCGGGCGGCGGCCCCCTGCGGACCTCCGAGTACCCAGTTGGTCTCGCGCAGCGCGCGGAGAATGGCCTCGCGCTCCGTCGCCTCGAGCGTGGTGGCGCCGCCGGACGGCGCGACGGCGCGACCGCGGAACTCCGACATGGGCACGCGAAGGGTGGGCCCGCTCGTCAGGATGACGGCGCGCTCGATGGCGTTCTCGAGCTCCCGCACGTTTCCCGGCCAGGCATAGCGTGAGAGCGCCGTCATGGCGTCTGCGGGGATGGTCTCGATGCGCTTGTTCATGCGACGCGCGAACTTCTGCACGAAGTACCGGACCAGCGGCGGAATGTCCTCTGGCCGCTCGCGGAGCGGCGGAAGCGTGATCGGGAAGACGTCCAGGCGATAGTACAGATCGTTCCGGAACGTGCCGGCGGCGACCATCTCTTCGAGGTTCCGGTTCGTGGCTGCGACTACTCGGACGTCGACGCGCTTCGTACGCGTGCTACCGAGCCGCTCGAACTCCCGCTCCTGGAGCACCCGCAGCAGCTTCGGCTGCAGCTCGAGCGGGATGTCGCCGACCTCGTCGAGGAAGAGCGTTCCGCCGTCGGCCAGCTCGAAACGGCCGATCCGCTGCGCGATGGCCCCGGTGAAAGCGCCGCGCTCGTGGCCGAACAGCTCGCTCTCGAGCAGGCCCGTCGGGATGGCGGCGCAGTTGACCTTGACGAACGTCCGCCCTCGGCGCCCGCTCAGGTCGTGAATGGCACGGGCGATCAGCTCCTTGCCGGTGCCCGTCTCGCCGCGGATGAGCACGGCCGAGTCGGTCGGCGCGACCGTCTCCGCCTGGTGCAGCACGCGTTTCAGCGACGCGGACTCGCCGATGATGTCCTCGAAGTTGTACTCGGTGCGGATCTCGTCCTCGAGGTAGACCTTCTCCGCGGCGAGCTTGTCCTTGAGCTGGGCGATCTCCTGGAACGCGAGCGCGTTCTCGACCGAGAAGGCGACTTGGCTCGCCACGGAGGCCAGGAGCTCCGTGTCGCAATCGGTGAACGCCTCGCCGCCGAGCCGGCCGATGCTGAGCGTCCCCAGCCGGCGGTC
>VBKJ01000259.1 GCA_005879795.1 Deltaproteobacteria bacterium | reverse complement strand
CAACGGGGCCGCGTGCGACGACGGGAACGGCTGCACGAGCAACGATACCTGTGCGAGCGGGACCTGCGCCGGGACCGTCGCGCCGGACAGCACGCCATGCGACGACGGGAACGACTGCACCACTGCCGACACGTGCCAGGTCGGCGTCTGCGACGGCGTCCCGGTGGCGGACAGCACGCCCTGCAGCGACGGCCACGACTGCACCACCGCCGATGCCTGTCAGAGCGGGGTCTGCGTGGGGACGGGGGTGGCGGACGGCGCGGCGTGCGACGACCGCAACGACTGCACGACCCCCGACACCTGTCAGGGCGGGACGTGCACGGGCATCCCGGTGGCCGACGGGACCGCCTGCGACGACGGCAGCGGCTGCACCACGGCGGACAGCTGCGACGCGAGCGGGCGCTGCATCCACCCGCCCGACGCCGCGAGCAGCGGGACGGTCTGCCGCGCCGCAGCCGGCGCCTGCGACGTGGCCGAGACCTGCACGGGAACGAGCGCCGACTGCCCCGCAGATGTGAAGAGCACGGCGGTGTGTCGGGCGGCGGCGGGTCCGTGCGACGTGGCCGAGAGCTGCGACGTGGTGAGCAACGACTGCCCGGCCGACGCCTTCCAGCCGGCGACGGTCGAGTGTCGCGCGGCGGCCGGCGTGTGCGACGGGCCTCGGCCGGCGTCTGCGACCCGGCGGAGACCTGCACGGGCGCGAGCGCCGCGTGCCCGCCCGACGCCAAGAGCACGAGCGTCTGCCGCCCCGCGGCGGGTCCGTGCGACGTGGCCGAGAGCTGCGACGGGGTGAGCGACGACTGCCCGGCCGACACCTTCCAGCCCGCGACCCTCGAGTGCCGCGCGGCGGCGGGCATGTGCGACGTGCCCGAGACCTGCGACGGGACGAGCGCCGCCTGTCCGCCCGACGCCAAGAGCACGGCGGTGTGCCGCCCGGCCGCGGGCGTGTGCGACGTGGCCGAGAGCTGCGACGGGGTGCATGACGACTGCCCGGCCGACGCGCTTCAGCCCTCGGGCGCCGTCTGCCGCCCGGCCGCGGGCGACTGTGACGTGGCCGAGACCTGCGACGGCGCCGCCGTGGCCTGCCCGCCGGACGCGTTCCAGCCCGCGACCGCCACCTGCCGGGCCTCGACGGGTGTCTGCGATCCCGCCGAGCAGTGCAGCGGCACGAGCGCGACGTGCCCCGCCGACGTGCTCGCCACGGACAGCGACGGGGACGGCGTGTGCGACCTGCTCGACAACTGCCTCACGGATCCGAACCCCTCGCAGGCCGACAGCGACCACGACGGGCTCGGCGACGCCTGCGACCCATGCACCAACATCGTCCCGGTCTTCGCGACCGGGGCGCGGATCAAGCTCGGGAAGCTCAACAGCCCCGGCGGCGCCGTGCTCAAGATGAAGGGGCGGATGGCCGTCCCGACCACCCCGCCGATCGACCCGGCCGCCCGGGGCGTGCGCATCCTGCTCGATGCGCCGGACCGCTCCATGCTCGACGTCATCATCCCGGGCGGTACGGGCTGGACGGTGAACCGGGCCGGTACGGCGTGGCGCTACCGCAATCCGCGCGAGGCCCATGGCATCACCCTGGCCCGCATCCGCATGCTCTCCGCGCCCGGGCTGCTCAGGTTCCTGGTGAGCGGCAGGCACGGCACCTACGGCGTGTCGCCCGCGGAGATGCCCCTCAAGGGCACCCTGGTGATCGACGCGCCGACCGCGCGCACGGGACAGTGCGGGGAGCTGCTCTTCACCGGGCTGGCCCCGGCGCCGCACTGTGCCTTCAACACGAAGCACGGCACGCTCCGCTGCAAGTAGCGAGGCGGACCCGGGGCCGTCCTCACCCGACGAGCACCGTGCCGCCGCTTTCCTCCGAGCGCCGCGCCGCTGCCATCGCCTCGGTGGTGTGCGCGATGCCGATGCGGCCCGCCGGGTCGATCAGCACGAGGCCAGCGGCCGCGCCGAGCCGCCGCTCGAGCTCGGCGAGGACGTGCCGCGCCACCCACGCGGGGTCGAGGCCGCGGCCGGTGAGCTCGAGGGCGCTGCGGACGAGGCACACGCGGATGATCGCCTCGCCGGGCCCGGTGGCCGACCCGGCGCCGAGTCGGTCGTCGGCGTAGGTGCCGGCGCCGAGCACGGCGGAGTCCCCGACCCGCCCGCTGCGCTTCCCGGCGACGCCGCCGGTCGAGGTCGCGGCCGCGAGATGTCCGGCATGGTCGCGAGCCACGGCTCCCACGGTGTCGCCGCTCGCCGGCCGGCGCTCGCGCCAGCGGCGGCGCGCCTCCTCGGTCACCAGGGCCTCGGGCGGGCAGCGCGGGAGCCCGTGGCTTGCGGCGAGCGCGGCCGCGGCCTCGCCCACGAGGAGCACCTCGCGGCCCTCGGCGGCGATCACGCGCGCGAGCCGCACCGGGTTCGCGACGCCGCTCACCGCACCCACCGCGCCGGCGGCGAGCGTTTCGCCCGCCATGACCGATGCGTCCGTCTCGAGCGTCCCTTCCACGGTCAGCACCGAGCCCCTGCCGGCGTTGAAGTGCGGGTCGTCCTCGAGCACGACGACGGCCTCGACGACCGCGTCGAGCGCGCTCCCCCCGCGCGCGAGCACCTGCCAGCCCGCCTCGGCTGCGCGCGCGAGACCGGCCCGGCGCGGCGCCCGCGCCTCCGCGGCCTCGCTTCCCGCGCCGCCGTGCACGGCGATCGCCTTCACGACGCGCGACTATATGGAGGCGCGGACTGGCTGCAAGCGCTTGCGCGGTGGTGTAAAGAGGGGGACCGCTCGTTCACGAAAGGAGCGCAGCCATGGTGTTCCACGGCGTCGACGTGAGGAAGCAGTTCAAGCGTATGCGCGAGCTCGCGCCCGAGGCGTACCGGGCATTCCTCGAGTTCGACGGCAAGGCGTTCGCCGAGGGCGCCATGCCGGTCAAGACGAAAGAGCTGATCGCGCTCGGCATCGCGCAGATCACGCAGTGCCCGTGGTGCATCGACGCGCACACGGCGCGGGCCACCAAGGCGGGCGCCACCGACCAGGAGATCGCCGAGACGACCTTCGTCGCCATGGCGATGGCGGCTGGCGCGGCCTGGAGCCACGGCGGGCTGGCCCTCCAGTCGCTCGACGAGCACCACGCGGCCGCCAAGTGACGCGCCTCTCCCGCCTCCTCGTCCCGACGCTGCGGGAGGATCCGGCCGACGCCGAGGTGGTGAGCCACAAGCTGCTGGTGCGCGCGGGCATGATGCGGCAGGTGGCGCGCGGCATCTACGACCTCCTGCCGCTCGGGCTCCGCGCCGTGCGCCGTTTCGAAAATATCGTGAGAG
>VBKJ01000258.1 GCA_005879795.1 Deltaproteobacteria bacterium | reverse complement strand
TCGCGGCTGAAGACGAGCAGGTCTTCCAGCACGCGGTTCACGCCGCCGAGCGCGTCCTCGATGGCGGCGGCGTTTGCCTTCGCCTGCGCGACCGCGGCCGCCGGGTCGCCCTCGGGCTCCGTGTGCCGGATCAGGTCGGCGTAGATGCCGATCACGCCTAGCTGCTGGAGGATCTGGTGCGAGATGACCGACGACATCTTGCCGATCGCCGAGAGCCGCTCACGGTGCTCGAGCTCGCGGTTGAGCGCCTCGAGCCGCCGGTTCTGCTCCTCGACGGCGACCCGCCGCTCCGTGAGCCGCTTCAGCATGACGTGGAGCCCTAGCGCGGCGAGCGACCACACCGCCGCGCCGGCGAGGCCGTGCGTCGCATAGCCGTACACGACGAGGAAGACGAGCGGGGTCAGCGTCACGATGACGACGAGCTCGAGGTCCTGGATCACCGTCCGGGCGCGCGCGGCTCGGTATGGCAGCAGGAAGGGGCGGTATGAGTAGATCGGGAACATCGCCAGGAGTCCCCACACGGCGTACCCCGCGAGCTCCGCCAGCGCGATGGCGGCGGGGTGGCGCGTGGGGTCGCCCCCGGGCACGAGGCGCGACACGACCCACCACCGGACTGCGAGCCCGAGCGCGAACGACGCCCACTCGGCCGCGGCGGCGGCGCGCTCGTTCCACTCCTTGATCCAGAAGAGCGAGGCCACCGCGCCCGCGCCCCCGACGGACGCCCCGACGAGCCGGTCGCGCCAGCGCGCGGGCAGGAGCGCGCGGAGGCCGCTCGCCAGGATGGGCTCGGCCACGCGGAGCACGATGATGGGCGGCCCGCCCACGTAGAGAAAGCCGATGGTGAGCGCGAGCCCGGGCACTGGCAGCACGAGCGACGGCAGCACCTCGACGTAGAAGCGGAAGAGGAGGACCGATAGGAGCGCATAGACGACGTAGATCGGCCAGTCCGCGACCCGGAACTGGAGCGCGCTCCACACCGCCACCGCAACGCCCGCCGCGATCAGGGGGCCGCGCAGCGCCTGCGATCTCCGCGCCACCCCCAGCGGCAGCCCGCGCGTCATGACGGCCGCTTCTCGCCGAGTCCGAGCTTCACCGCGAGCAGGGCCGCCTTGGTGCGGTCGTTCACCCGGAGCTTCCGGAAGATGCTCGCGACGTGGTTCTTGACCGTCTGCTCGCTGATGAAGAGCCGCTTCCCGATCTCCCGGTTCGACTCGCCGGTGGCGAGGAGCTTCAGGATCTCCTCCTCGCGCGCGGTGAGCGTGTCGAGCTGCTCGCGGTAGCGCTCCTCCTCGCGCTCGCGCTCGAACTCGCGCAGCACACGCCCCGCGATCTCGCCCGACAGCATCGGCTCGCCCGCGGCGGCCCGCTCGACCGTGGCGCGGATCTCGTCGGGCGCGACGTTCTTGAGCAGATAGCCGACGGCGCCGGCCTTGAGGGCCGCGAACACCCGCTCGGAGTCCGAGAAGGCGGTCAGCATGACGACGCGGATCTCCGGGTGCTTCTCGTGGAGCGCGCGCGTCAGCTCGATGCCGCCCTCGCCCGGCAGCTCGACGTCCATGAGGACGATCTGCGGCCGCCCGTGCGCGCGCAGCGCCTTCCACATCTCCTCGCCGTTCCCCGCCGTGGCGAGGACGCGGATGGTCTTGCGCGCCTCCAGGCACTGCCTGAGCCCATCGCGGAAGACGGGGTGGTCGTCGACGATCAGGACCTTGATCGGGTCGTGCGCCACGGCGGCGGGAGTATCGCTCGCTCGGTCCGCGCCCACCAGTAGTACGGGAGTACCAGCCGGGTCAGACGGCGGTACCGGCCCGTTGGACCTCGGAAAAATGAGGAGGCCGGGCGATTGAGGCTGGTCCGCTCCCGTCCTTATCGTGCGTGGCGAAGGGAGGTGCTGATCATGTTCACTCCAGTCGGCGGCGGCCTCGGGGCGCTGGCGATCCCGGCAGGCGCGAAGGCGATGGGCGGGCTCGTCCTGGCGCTGGTCGCCCTCACGGCCCTCATGCTCCTGGGCGCGCGGCGGGGGAGGGCGTCATGACGGACGGCTACCTCGCCTTCCTCCTCGCGCGCGACGGGGAGGCCGACCTCCTCCGCCACACGCTCTCCCGGCGCGAGGCGTTCTTCGACCGCCTGGTGCGCGAGCCGGTGCGCTCGCGGTGGGCGGTCGACCGGGAGACGTTTCTCCGCAACCTCGCCCGCCGAAGGCCCGAGCCCGGGCTGGACGACCGCATGCTCTGGCTCCTCGCCACCGCAAAGGCGAACCAGGCGGAGCGGTTCGGCGTCGGCCTGAGCGAGCTCTACGGGAAGGTGAACCCGGACGACCCGATCCTCGTGCGCATCGTGCTCCAGGAGCACTACCACACGCGCATCCTCGCCGACGCGCTCGCGATCTTCGGCCTGCCGGTCCACGCCCGGCCGCCGGCGCTCGCCGCGCGCGTGATCGTGAAGCTCCTCGTCGGCACGCCCGAGCGCTGGAACCGGCCGCTCGCCGGGTGCGCAGAGATGGCCGGCTGCGTCCTCTTCCGCGCGCTCCGCGACCGCGGCGTCGAACTCTTCGCCGACGAGCCGGAGGTCGCCGCGCGCATCCGCCTCCTCTACGACGAGATCCTGGGCGACGAGATCGGCCACGTGGGCTACCTCGCAGCCGTCCTCGGCCCGGCGGGCCGGGCCGTGATGCGCGGCCTCTACCGCGCCCTGGGTCTCCGGCTCGCGGGGCAGCTCCCCGAGCTGGTCGCGCTCTTCGGACG
>VBKJ01000257.1 GCA_005879795.1 Deltaproteobacteria bacterium | reverse complement strand
GAACTGGTCGGGTGAAAGTCCCGACGAGGGGAGATTTCCCGTTCGCCCCTCTAGCCTGACTCCCAGCGCTGCCCGGCGACGGACGGCGTCGAAAGCGGGAGTGACACGGGACCTCAGCAGGCGAGGTGCGAGGCACGTGATCGCACCTGGTCGTAGCCAGCCAGGAGGACCGGGCAAACACGCGGGCCGCAGCATGACGCGAACGATGCAGCGCCGAAATTTTCAACCCCGTCGGATATTGCTGGCAGAGACGGGTGCTCGTGGGTGGCGACTCGCTGATAGGACGAGGAAGCCTGGTATCGCGGCGCCGGCACAACGGGAGGGCGTCGCGGACCCACCGGCGTAAGGTCGACGGCACGCATGGACAGCATGGCCGGGAAAGTAGGGAAGGTCTCGCGGGCCGCCGGGGCGCTCCCGCACAGCGAAGGCGCGGCGTATAAGCGGCAGGGTCGTGAAGTCGCCGCGTGCCGGCGAGACCGGCGGATGGGGTCGTAGTACGCGATGATGGACCGAGACAGCAGAACTCGGACCGGAGCCAAGGACCCCTGGGGTAGGGAGGCCACGGGCCTCCCGCACAGCGGCTCGCGGAAGCACGGCCAGGCCTGGACACAGTGCCAGGCCAGAGTGTCCGTGGGTGGAAGCGGGCGAAGGGTCGATGCAAACCGGGCGTCGAGACGGGCATGCCGGGAGCAGGCTTAACCTCCGCGAGGTTCGGGAAGGCGCGACCTGACAGGCTGGCCTTGAAGCCGTACCGGGGAAAACCCGCCGTACGGAATTTTAGGGGAGGCGATGGAAACGTCGGCATCATGCGAAGCCCGCTACGCGCCATCGCCTTACCCGACTCCCGTTTCCGAGCGAAACGCCGTCAGCCCGCGATTTCACGATGTCAGCGCGGCAGGGTAACCGTTTAGCAGGTGCTTATCAGGTCCCATGCGAGGGGCCTCACGTGATGTGATAACTAGCCGTACAGGAAGGGAAATCGCGCGCGTTCCAACCATTCCAACCTGCCTGGAGGCCCTAACGGACCGTGCGCCGATCGGGGTGCCGTTGGGAGCGGAGCAATCTTCGGGCGGACCGTCGATACTCTTCGGCCCCGAAGCGAGGTTCTGCTCCGTGACGGAGAAACCCATTCACGACGGCGAACCGGCGGGGCACCCAAACACGCATCTGCGGGAACCTATCAGTGGACAGCATCCGACGCGGACGTCCCGGACGACGTCGATGGTCATGAGCAGGCCGGTCGTAGGGCTGCAGTAGTCGATGCCGCACCGCTGACCCACAGTACACCTGGACGCGCGAGGCAAGGCGTTGGAGGCGATGGTTCAACCGGCTGATGCTATGGAAGCCGGGCGTTCCGATCAGGTCGCGGAGGGGGCGTCGAGCACGAAGATGATCGAGCAGGCGACGCTCGGACGGCGGCAGGACGAGGGCGAGATCGTCGAGGAGCAGGGGCATCACGATCGGCACGCGGGGGACCAGCTCCCTACTCCTCGGCAGCCGATCGAGCCTCGTCTGAAGAAGCTGACGCAGTTCGCCAAGGCGTGTCGAGAACGACACGGTCGGAGCCCAGCGCCTGGCAGTGAGCGCCTCCCAGATCGGGTCAGTCACCATGGCGGACTGCTTCTCGATGCCGTCGGTTCAGGTACTGGGTGATCAGCCGCTTCACGTACGGGACCGACAGCTCGTACTTGGTGGCGAGGTCGCGTTGGGTGTAGCCTCGGTTGAGCCAGTCGTGAATCACCATCCTGCGGCGCATGGCCTTCAGGTACTGCTCACAGGTAGGAACGCGACGGCCGGCGCAATGGAAGATGAGGCGCTTGGTGAGGCGTTCGCCGAAGAGGGCCACCAGCTCCTCGACTGTGATACGTGAGCGCGGCACGCGGGAGTCGGTCATCAGCAAGCATTCTACCAAGCGTCGCGGTGCTGGTCACCTTCAACGTCGGCGCTGATAATCCGCCTATGCGGTCAGGCATTTCTGACCGCAACTTGGCGCGATTTTTGAGCGCGGGCTGGAGTGGGGTGGACTGCTGCGGCAGAGTAAACGTCAAAGGTGGTCGTACCCCACTCTGCCCGGACGCGGTGGCAGTCCTGGTGGCAGTTGAGTATCGTACGGCGTCGAAACTCAGTGAGAGGCAGTGAGACCGTGGAGCAGGTAGGACGTGGGAGAACGACGGAGGCGACTCAGCGGTGCCGCTCTTTCAATCTTCGTGATCCGGCTTCGAACCTGAGGGTCGCCCGTTCGAGTCGGGCCGGGCGCGCTAAGCGGGACGGGCATTTCTAGGTGGTCCGAGTATCCTCGCGACCCCCGACTGGACCCGAACTGTGCCCCGACGAGCCCGGCCCGATCCCGACCATGCGGACATGCTGATTGTTACGACCGCCTGCGCTCCCCGGGTTCTCCCCGGGTTCTCCTTGACGGCCGCTTTCGCCCCGACGTAGCGTCGGAGGACGAGGAGCCCGCCCGAAGACTTGCCCCACTGAGATGCCTACGCGCACGATGGGGCCCGGAGCCGGGGTGACGCGGGGTTCGCCGAGCGATCGGCTCGACGACGAGTCCGGCGCGGTCGTCCACCGTCGCACGCGGCGCCTGACGGTGGCGATTGCCGTCGCCGCCCACCTCATCGGAACGGGGGTCGTCCTGGTGCTGCTCGTGTTCGTGTTGCCCGTCCCCCCGGAGTTCGAGGGCTGGACCCCCGGCTCGGCACAGTTGGTGCGGCGGAACCTGGTCGCCGCGATTGCCTACGTCGGCCTCATCGTTCCCGCGGGTGTAGCATTGGGCCTCAAGCAGGCGGATCCCGCGACGCGATGGCTCCTCGAGGAGCGAGCGCCAACCGAGCGCGAGCGCGAGCTGGCGCTCGGGCTCGGACTCCGGCTGCTGCGGATGCAGACCGGTCTGTGGGCGGGCGGCGTCGTACTGTTCTACCTCTTGAACGTGTCGACCTCGGGGCTTCTCGCCTTCGAGATCGCGATCACCGTGGCGCTCGGAGGCGTGACTACCGCGGCCGTCGCGTATCTCCTTACCGAGCGGAACACCAGGTCGACAATCGCGCGCGCGCTCGCGGGGGCGCCGCCGAGGAGCTACCGGGTCCCGGGGGTGGCCACCCGGGCGCTGTTCGCGTGGGCGCTCGGGACCGCCGTCCCAGTGATCGGGGTAGTCGCGATCGCGGCGGTCTCCCTGGCCCTACCGGTCTCGGCGCATCGCGTCGCTGCTACCGCGCTGTGCCTCGGCGTCATCGCGCTCGTGGTTGGGCTCGGCGCCATGGTGATTTTCGCGCAGTCGATTTCCGATCCGCTCCGCATTCTGCGTC
>VBKJ01000256.1 GCA_005879795.1 Deltaproteobacteria bacterium | reverse complement strand
TGATCCGCTCCTCGCCGGGCCCGTGGTAGGCGTAGCGCACCGGCACCCTGGCGTCGGTGCGGCTCGCGAGGAACGCCCGCAGCGCCTTGATGTCCTCGTCGGCCAGGTCGAACTGCGGCATCACCTGCTCGATCCACTTGGTGGCGTAGGTGCGCGGCATGAGGAGCTTGTTGTCGGTCCAGTCGTCCCAGGTCTCGGGGATGTCGGTGCGGTCGCCGAAGAAGAGCTCCTCCCTGGTCTTGGAGCCGAAGGAGGACAGCTCGACGCCGATGCGCGACTCGCGCTCCATGCCCGGGATGTCGTGGCAGCCGGCGCAGCCGTACTTGCGCACGAGCTTCTCGCCCGCCGCGACGTTGGCCGGGTCGGCGAGGCGGACCGCCAGGTCGGCCGGCGCGGGCTTCTTCTCGCCGAGCGTCACCAGGTAGGCGGTGATGGCGCGCGCCTCGTCGTCGGAGAGGCGCAGGTTCGGCATGCGCGCGATCGCCGAGTAGCCGCGCGGGTTCTTGATCCAGTTGTAGATCCAGACGGCATCGGTCTTCTCCGCGATGGCGGAGAGGTTGGGTGCAATGTCCTTGTTGGCGCCGAGCTGCCCCGCCACCTCGTCGGGGGCGAGCGCGTGGCAGGCGCGGCAGCCGAGCGACCCGACCAGCTCCTTGCCGCGGGAGGCCTGCCCGCCGTCCACCGCCGGCGCGGCGTGCGCCGCGCGCCACTCCTCGCTCGGCTGCTTCGTGTCGGAGAGGAGGAAGGCGGCGATCGCGACCGCCTGGTCCTCGTCGAACATGAAGTTCGGCATGCGCGTGCGCGGGCGGAAGGCGTGCGGGTTCGTGATCCAGCGCACCATCCAGCCCTGGTCGAGCTTGGCGGCGATGCGGCGCAGCGAGGGGCCGATCGCGGACACGCCGCTCGACTTGGCGAGGTCCTCGTAGCCCTCGGTCAGGTGGCAGCCGTGGCAGCCGAGCTCCTCGAAGAGGTGCTCGCCGCGCGCGATCTCGTCCGCGCCGTCGAGATGCTGCACCCCCGCGTGGCACTTGATGCAGTTGGCGGTCATCTTCTCGCCGCGAAAGAGCGGCTGCTCGATGAACTCGACGTTCTCGACGTGTCCGTTCTTGTCGAGGAAGTTCCCGTGCGCGGTCTCGATGCTGTTGACCGCCGGGCCCTGCCCGCCGTGGCAGGGCGTGCACCCGAACTTCTCGGGCGGATGCTTGCCGAGGTAGAGCTCGCGCCGGGGGTGCGTCTTCCACGGGTTCGGCTGGTCCTCGAAGCCGGCCTTGTTGATGCCGGCGTGGCAGGACATGCAGCGGTCGACGCGCGCGATCGGCTTGCCAAAGTTGTTGCGGTCGAACTCCTCGAGCACGAGCTGCTGGATCTTGGGGATCTTCGGCTGCCAGTCGAAGCCGAAGAAGGGCGGGCTGGCCTTCGGCCCGGGGAGATAACCTAGCGAGACACCCTCGAGCTTCTGCTCCAGGTCGTCGCGCGCCGTCGTCAGCTTGGCGAGCGCATCCTCCGCCGTCTTGACGGTGCCCTGGAGCGCCTTGATCTGGTTCTGCAGGTCCTCGATGTGCGCCTGCGACTCGCTGTAGATCTTCTGGCGCTCGACGCGCACCTGCTCCTTCTCCTGGATCTCGTGCAGCAGCGCCTCGGTCGGGCGGCCGTTGTGGAGCGCGTCGTCGTACTTGAAGCGCAGCTCCTCGAGCCCGCTCTTGATGAAGCGCAGGCGGAGGTCCTTGTCCTGGTCCTCCTCCTGCGCCGCGCGCAGCACGCGCTGCAGCTCGGCGATCTTGCGCGCGCTCTCGCCTGACGTGACGCTCTTGCGGGCCTCGTCGAGCGTCTTGGCGGCGGCCTGGTACTCCGGGTCGGCGTCGAGACGCTTCTGCTCGTCGGCGATCTCGTCCTTCAAGCGGCTGATCTCGAGCCGGTTGAACTCCGCCTGCCACTTCTTCCACGGCCGGCGGAAGATATTGTCGTCGGCGATCGCCCACAGCGCGCCCACGAAGAGGAGGAGCGACGACACGAGCCAGAGCGCCCCGTAGGAGCGCTTCTCCTCGTCGAGAACGGGGGTGCTGCGCGGCATCAGCGGATCACGCCTTCGGCTCGAGGTAGCGTCCCAGGGCGAAGAACGCGAGCCCGCTGAGGGCCAGGTAGAGTTCCTTCCACATGTCGTCCTGCGCGATCCCCAGGTAGAGCCCGAGCCCCACGTGGGCAAACCCGACCGCCTGCAGGAGCTTCGCGAAGAGGAACACCGCCCGGGCGCACGCGGGTCAGATGTTGATGCTGAAGTACGGCGTCTTCAGCACCATGATGTACTTGAGGTTCAGGAGATGGCGCCCGAGCATCTTGAAGACCACCGCTATCATGTTGAGGAAGAGGAAGCCGGTGAAAGCGAAGCGCGGCCAGCCCCAGCGGCGCATGAAGTCGGGGAAGTCGGCGCCCTTCACCCAGCGGCAGAAGAGGTAGAAGCCGATGTAGCCCGCCACGAAGTAGCCGAGCACGACCGCCGCGCCGACGATGGTCGCCATGGTCTCGTCGCGCACGCCCAGGAGAAACGGCAGGTCGACGTTGGTGAGCGCCTCCACCTTGTGCACGTCCCACTTCTC
>VBKJ01000255.1 GCA_005879795.1 Deltaproteobacteria bacterium | reverse complement strand
CATCAAGAGGAGGTGGGCAGCGTACCAGCGCGCCTCCGTCGTGGCCCGTTCCCAGAGTCGGCGCTGCTCGGCGCGCTCGTGCGGATTCGAGAGCTCGTGGCCTCGAAAACACGCGTTGACGACCCGCGCCATGAGAACCGGGTCCTCGTCGGCGGTGCGGAGGTGGAAGAGAAAGGAGCGCGTGAGCGAGAGCAACTTTCGCCGGACGCGGGGGCGCTCGACTTCTGCCCGCGCCAGGGCGGCGTGCACGCGGACAAGCGCCTCAGCAAACCGGGGCACCCGGCGAAGGAGCTGGTCAGCGTCGACGATCAGCACCCGCTCCGCGAGGCCGAGGGCGTTCCGGAACTGGCGGACGTTTTCCCGGTAGAAGAGCGAGGGCGTCGGATCGCCCGGGTTCAGGTAACGGGCGTAGACGATGCCATCGGTGAGGCAGATGAACCGGACACATCGCAACCCGAGGGCGCTCAGGAATTCGAGAAAGCGTCGAAGCTGGAGCAGCATGAGCACCTCCCCGAAGTCCGCCGCCTCTGTGGCGACGTTGGTCCGGAGGCCGCTACTGTTCTTGAACGGGAACGTGAGCAGGAGGAAGGAGACGACGTACTCCGGGTCGGCGAGGGCTCGATAGAACTCGAGGGCCATCACGGCAAGAAGCTCCGGTGTCAGGTGCTCGGACGGGCCCCGGCGGAACGGGATCTTGTCGAGCCCGGCGACGGCGTCGAAGGCGTGCGCGAGGCGTACGACGTCGACCGGCTTCCCTGCGCGCTCGAGGCGCCGCGCAGCGAGCGCAAACGCGGAGGCGTAGCGGGCGCGGCGGGCGTGGGCGCGGACGAGCTCTTCGAGCCGACGGCGAGCCCGATCCCCGAGCGCGGCTGACGACTCGAGCTCAAGGCGCTCGGCAACCTCATACGCCAAGCGCCGCGCGAATGCTCGGTCGAGGACACGCCCGCGGTCATCCGTGGCCACGAGGGTCTGGGCGCGCAACTCGCGTTGCGCCGGGTCGTGTGCGAGTCGCCTGGCGTCCGCGTCGACGGCGTCGATAAGGGGCTGGAAGGTGAGACCGGGCACGCGCAAATGCGCTACCGGCTGCGGCGGTGGGCAGATGAGCTCCTCTGTATCGCCGCGCGCACCGAGCTCGCTGAGCACGCGTTCGGGGCTCGACTGGAGGATCGCCGCCTCCACCTGGGCTTCGATCCAGCCTGTCGTGACTTTCGCGAGGGCCGTGTCCACGTCGAGATTGGTCCGCTCGTGTAGTGGCAGACTCTCCAGGTCCTCCGTGGCTCGCTCGGCCTCCTCCCGCAAAGGATCGCCGGGCCCAAGGCACTCATACGCGCGTCCCGGGAACGCGTCGGGGGCCGACGGCGAAGCGATGAGTGGTGCGAGTGCGTCGCGAGCGCGGTCGGCGAGCGTGACGACGAGGCTGTGAGTGGCAGTGGCCATACGAACCTCCTGTTGGGGCGGGTCTCTCGAGGGGGGGCCAGTGATCCTCTCGATCCGCGCGGCAGCGGGCACGGAGGCGGGTCGCGGGTCGCTGCGCCGCGGAGTGTCAGTGGCAAGGGGCCTGTTTGCTATTGTGCTAGTATTGTCCCGGGTTAGATCAGGGTGCAGCCTAGCACAGTAATGGACGCGAGGACGGTCGGCTGATGACCCGGCGCAGGTACGCGGCGCCGCTCGCGATGGATCTCTTCCGGCCGCTCCAGCGCGAGGGCTCGGCGCTGCTCAGCGATCAGCTCGCCCAGCGGATCCGCGACCTCGTCGCGGCTGGCCGCCTCAAAGCGGGCGATTATCTGCCTCCACTCCGCTTCCTGGCGCGGAGGCTTCACTTGAGCATCGGGACGGTGTCCAAGGCCTACACATCCCTCGGACGGGAAGGTCTGGTGGCCGGGGACTCAACGCGGGGCCTGCGGGTGAGGAGTGGGACGCCGATCCCGTCACGCGCGGGCCAGCGCCCGTGGGCCAGCCTTGTCATGCGTCCCACGGTGCCGGCCGATCCGCTCGGCGTCGAACTGCCTCAGCCCACCGGTCCGAGCCCCGTCCGTCTCCATGCGTCGGAGCCCGGTACCGACCTCCTTCCGACGGCTCTCGTAGCCCGGGCCTTCGGCGCCGCGCTCGCGGAGGGCGCGAATCTCCGCTACGCCCCGATCGGCGGCCTGCCGGAGGTGCGCGCGGCTGTGGACGGCTATCTCCGTCGTCGGGGGATCGCGCTCGCCGGCGCTGAGGTCCTGCTGACCGCCGGCACGACGCAAAGCCTCGCGATTATCACTCACGCGCTTCTCCCGCCGGGTGGCGTGGTGCTCACCGAGCACCCGACGTGGTACATGGCGCTCGCAGTCTTCGCGGCCGCG
>VBKJ01000254.1 GCA_005879795.1 Deltaproteobacteria bacterium | reverse complement strand
CCTGCAGGCGCTTGGCCCAGCGGGCGCACTTGATGGGGTAGATCAGCTTGTCGGCGCGCAGGGCCTGCAACAGGTCGCCGCTTTGGCCGATCATGGCATGTCCCAGGGCAGCAACGCCGGCCAGCTCGGCGCCCAGCAACGCCGCGAAGCTGTCGCCGAGCTCGTCGGCCTTCGCTCGGCCGTCGTCGATCGTCTGGATGAGTATGTCGGTGGCGAGACCACCCTCCGCGGGTGCCTTGGACGCGAGCGCCGCCGCCAGCAGCCGGCGCGCGTTGCGCTCGAGCGCGACGTCCGCGCGGAGCAGAGGCTCGAGGTACACGCAGTTCCACCACAGCGCCTGCGACCACTCCAGGTTGCAGATGATCGCCGAGCCTCCCGCCCGGAAATAGTTCTCGAGATCGGCAGGGAAGACCGTCACGACCCAGCGCATGGTGAGGGTCTCGTTCCGCCTGCGCTTGCTGTTGTCCCAGTCGACGTTGAGCATGATGTCGTGCCGAAGCAGATCGAAGCGCGACGCCAGGCGGTCGGACAGGCGGGCGGCCTCGGCCGCGAGCCACAGATCGCTCGCGGGCGCCTCCGCCGCGCGCGGTCCGCCCAGCGCGAAACGGAGGGCGGCGCCGTACTCGCCGGGGACGTCGGCCGCCAGGGCCAGGCCACGCGGCCGCCCGTCGCGCGCGATCCGGAGCAGGGACTGGACCGCGTCGAGCGGATCCGGCACCGCCGCCAGCGCACGCTTTACCAGTACCTCGGGATCGATCCAGCCGTCCCGGTGGGTGGGGGTCGCCAGGAGCGTCGTCGGCCGTGCGGCCGCGGCTCGCAGCGCCACCTCCCGGATGCGCCCGGCAAGGAAGGTCCTCATGAAGCGCTCGGAGCGGGCGGCCCCGACCGCCTGATTGCCGCTCCACGCAAGCGCCAGCGTGCACAGGTCGCCGCGCAGGTCGTAGCCGCTGAAGGCGGGCCTGGGCTTCGGGCCGAGGATCGTGCCCGCTCGCTTCGTGAGCGGCTTGAGGCGCAGGCCGAAATCCGGCGGACGCTCTCCGCAGAAGCGCGCCACGCCGTCCAGGGCGCCTTCCATCTCGTCGGCGGCATCGAAGCGCTCGATGGCGCCGGCAAGGAGGTCGATGGCGTCGTCGAGCGACCGCGCGCGCCGGAGCGGCGCTTCGGGTGCTCCCGTGGGAGCGCGCGCAGCGGCCGGCGTGGGCTCCGCGCGGGCCGGCGCCGGCGGCTCGCCCAGCCAGTCGAGGAGCCGCGGCCGCAAGGTCGCCGCCGTGCCCCGCGCGCGGTCGCGCACCAGCTCGACGAACGCGCGGTCGTTCCGGTCGCCGAGCCTGGTGACGACGGCGATCGCGCGCGCCTGCACGTCCGCCGCGTCGTGCCCGAGCGCCTCCGCGGCCAGGATGGCCGTCTGGCGGGAGAGCCGCGGCTCCCGCGCCGCCACGCGCTCGGCGAGCGCCAGCGCGGCCAGGGCGGTCTTCTTCGCGCGCGCCTGGACCGCGGGGGCGATGTGGGCGAGCACAACTTCGGGCGGCAGCTCGCCGGCCCGCTCGACCGCCACCAGCGCATCCAGCGCGAAGGAGACCGTCGGAGGAATGCGGCTCGCGAGCAGCGCCAGATAGCGATCGAGACGGTCGACTCGCTCCGCGATCGACGGCTCGAGGTCGCGGTGCAGGTCGGCGAACCAGCCGGCCCGGTACTGGACGAAGTCCCGCTGCAGAGCATCCAGCGTCGCGTCGAGCAGGCGCGCCCGCGGGATCTTCCCCTCGGCGGCGCGCGCGAGGAGCGCCGTCGCCCACGGGCGGCCCTTGCTGAACCGGTCGAGGTTCATGAAGCTCAGAACGCTCGTCCCTTCGATTTCGAACAGGCGCCAGAGCTCGCGCTCGACGAACACGGTATCCGAGAGGTGCTGGTCGGGGCCTTTGCCGTCCGCGAGGAAGCCCAGGCACCAGCTCTCCGACGTCGGCCGTTGGCAGAGCCCGGCCATGACCAGGCGGTAGCAGAGAGGCCAGTGACGGACGCTTTTCGTCATCAACGTCTCTGCCAACCCGCTCAGCCAGGGAGGGCGGCGCTCGGCGAGCACCACGCTTGCCTGACCGTCGTCCGAGAAGACCTGGTCGTGTCGAGCGAGTTCGGACGGAGAGCCCGACGCGAGAAGCGCCGCGCAGGCGACCGCGTGCCGCGCGTACGCCGAGTGAGCCTGGGCGCGTGCATCGGCCACGGCCTGCCGCGAGACATTTATGACGTACCTGCTCAGATGGGCGCTCCAGTAGTGCTTCGCGAGGCGCAACGCCGTCGGCGCGAGTGCGCGCCGCTCCTTCTCCGAAAGGCCGCGCGTCGCCTCGAGCACGTCCTTCGCGCTCCCCTCGGCGACCAGCGCCTCGAGCTCAGCCGGCGTCATCCAGATCCGAGGCGAGCGAAACCGCGAGCACGTGCTTGCAGGGCCCGCGCTCGTTGCGGTGCTTGCCGTACCAGGCGCACGTGCACACGGCGCCCTCGTCGGTGAGGCGCACGCGGTGGACCACGTCGCCGCTGGTCACGCGAGCCTCGCCGGTGGAGCGCCGCAGCTCGACGGCGCCCAGCGCCACCAGCTTGCGCGCGGCGACCAGGCGCGGGTGCAGGGATTCGACCAGCTCGAGGTCGAAGGGCAGCGCGCGGTGGAAGTACGCGCCTTCGGCGAGATCGAAGCCGACCAGGCCGCGCGTGCCGAGCGCCGCCAGCGCCGCAGAGACCGCGCTCGGCGCCAGGGAGAGATC
>VBKJ01000253.1 GCA_005879795.1 Deltaproteobacteria bacterium | reverse complement strand
CGTTCCGGAAACCGGCGATCCGATCGCGGCCGTCCTCGGTGTCCGTCCAGATGACCCACACGCCCTGTGCAGCGGGCTCGCCGCGGCGGGCCCGGACACGCTCGTCGACCACGCGCTGCATCGCCTCGGCGAGGACCTGTGTGGTGCCAGCGCCCGCCGGCGCGAACCCGATCACGCGCGGCCCCGTAGCCCACCGACTGACGGTCGTCGACAGGAACAGGGTCGGCGTCTTCGTGTAGCCGAGGTACGGGAGGAGGCTCGTCACCGGATACGTCTCGAGCGGCGAGAGGAAGGCCTGGACTCGGTGATAGTTCTCGAGGAAGCGCGCTGCCGGGACGGTTCGGAGGGGCATCGAGCCGTCGTCCTTGACGACGACCTCGCCGGCACCGCCGCGCGCGACGATGGCCTGGGCGACGCGGAGGATGGCGCCCACGTTCGCACGCGGGCCCGTGAGCGGCCCGATACCACCGAGCCGCGTGAGCGGCGTCGCTTCCGGCATTGCGCCCGCGCCGCTGCGCTCAGGACTCGGCTGCGTGGCTGGGGCCGCTGGTGGCGTCGACGGCTTCGACTGGGCCGGGGCGGATGGCGCCGTCGGCTTCGCGCGCTCGGACCAGAGATCCGCCGAGGCGGGCAGGACGAGCGTCAGCCCCAGCGCGGCGGCCGCGACCGTCGCGAAGAGTGCAGGGGCCGTCGTGACGCCCGGCCGCGCGGGACGGCTCACTGAAGACCTCCGAGCATGCCGTCAAGGCTCGGGACTCCGACGGCCGTGACGACGCGGCCGCGGGGATCCTCGAGACGGAAGAACGGGACGCTGCGGACTGCGAGCGCCTGGAGCCGGCCCGGCTCCCAGCGCAAGGGCACCAGGCGCTCGAGGGCATCCACGGTCGACGCGCACGGCAGATCGATCACGAGCGTGATGGTGAGGCTCTTCGGCGGTGTCCGGGCCTCAGGCTGCGCGGCGACGGCTGGCGCGCCGGGACGGGTCTGGGGCGCGCACACGACGCCGAACGACCCCAGGTGGCGCGGCTCGGCCGCCGCGCCCGACGGCGCGGCGAGGACGAGCGCGCCCGCGATCCAGACGGCCCACGACGCCGCCGGGCGTCGACGTCGAGGAGGGACCTGGGGATGCCGCGCGGCGTCCACTGCCATAGCCCTGGCGCTCGTGCACCTAGAACGTCCGCTGCGTACCGGCCAGCTGGCCGGGTGCGCCCGGGACTTGCCAGGTGCCCGGCCGCACCAGGACCCATTGCCGGTGAGCGAGGATGACCATCCCGCCGACGACCTGCGCCGGGATCCACACCTCTTGCATCACGGGCCCGATGTAGTAGAGGTTCTCGGGAGGCCTCGGCGAGGCGACGACCGGCCGACCACCGTTGCGCTGGAGCTTCTCGAGCGTGTCGCGGATGCCCTGGCGGTACGACTCGGCCTCCCCGCTGGCGAGGCCGCTCTGATGATTCTTCGCGCGCGAGTCCATCCATGACGCGAGGCTGACCGCTGACCCGAGCGCGGAGGTGGCCGGGACGATCGCCGCCGCGCACCCTTGAGTGCCGAGTGCGCTGGCCAGCACGAGCGGAAGCCACAGCGCGGAGCGAAGCCGTTTCACGGTGACGTCCCTCCTTGGAGGTTGGCCGCGAGGAGCTTGTCGAGGGCCGCGTCGACGCGGCCGCCGGTTTCCTCGAGTGCCAGGTTCCAGCGGCCAGTATCGGCAGGGTGCGTGGTCGCGACCCAGTACGTAACGGGATCAGGGATGATGCGGATCATGCACCGCCCGCCGGGGGTGACGAGCATGGCCTCCGAGTAGCGGCCGGGGACGTTGGTGGC
Organism: Deltaproteobacteria bacterium; assembly: GCA_005879795.1. NCBI lineage: Bacteria > Pseudomonadati > Myxococcota > Myxococcia > Deltaproteobacteria bacterium. The sequence continues at coordinate 1,503 of VBKJ01000253.1, read as the reverse complement.
GCTCGCCAGGGCCTGGAGGTGCGGCTCGCTGAAGCCGAGCGGCTCCTTCATGCGCTTGAGCGCGTCGAGCTCCTGGCGGAGGAAGATGCGGTTCGGGCAGTTGTCGCGGATCGCCTGCCCGGCGGGTCCGTCGAAGTCCGTCAGGAACTGACTGATGAAGACCGCGGCGGTGCCGACCTTGCGGTACGTCCGGGCGATCAGCGCGAGAATGTTCGCGCCGTACTCGGACTTGAGAATGGCCCACGCCTCGTCGACGAAGATGAACTTCCGGTGCTCGCGCGGCCCGCGGCTGAAGAACGTCGTCACCAGGTGCAGCAGCGCCATGACGAAGACGGCCTGGAGCGACGGCGTCCGCTCGAGCTCCTTGAGCTCGATGACGGTCAGCCCGGGCCGGATGACGAGGGCGTTCGGGCCGTCGAAGTAGCGACCCAGGGGGTTGCCGCGCAGGTAGGGGGCGACCATGCGCGCGAGACGCAGCCCCAGACGGTCGACGTCGTGCTCGGGGTGCTTCAGGAGCTGAACGATGTCGGCGATGGTGATCTCCCGGTCGCCCCCCGTGTTGGCGAAGGCCTGGGCGACCGCGGACGTGAGGATCCCGAATTGCTCCGGGTCGAGGCGGAAGCGCTCGTGGCCGCCGGAGGCCATCTCGGCGAGCACGTTAGCGACGAACATCTGGTGATCGGCGTCGCCCGGGCCGAAGCACGGGTTGAGGGTGACGACGGTGTTCGGGTCCACCGCGAGGTACTGTCCGCCGACAAGCTCCGAGAGCCGCCGGTAACTGTCGCCCTTGTCGAGCACGACGACGTCGGCGCCGAGCGAGAGTTGCTGGAGGACCATGTCGATCGCCGTGAAGCTCTTCCCCGAGCCGGTGACGCCCGAGACGGCGACGTGCATGCCGACCGAGGAGTCGAACGGATCGAAGAAGATCGGCGAGCCCGTGCGCCCGAGGAAGATCTGCACGGGCGTCCTCGTGCCCGCATACCCGCCGTAGAGCGGGAAGAGGTCGGCGAGGTTCTGGCTCAGGAGGGTCCGCGCCCGGCGGCTGTTGGTCTCGAACTGCGGGTCGTACCCGAATGGCAGGCTCTCGATCCACGACATCAGGGTGATCGCCCGCTCGACGCTCGCCCGGCACTGGAGCTGCGCGAGCGCCGAGAGCAGCTGCTCCGTGCGGCTCTGGATCCGGTCGGCACGCTCGAGGAGGACGAAGTGGAACGCCGTGCGGCAGAGGCGCAGTCCGGCCGAGAACGCCTGGTCCGTGAGGGCGCCGAGTTCCTCGTGGATGCGGGCGGCCTCGACCCGCTGGTCGCCCAGCAGCCCGAAGCGCTGGCTGAACGCGAAGAAGCGCTTGCGGTTGACCCAGGACCGTGCGGACTCCGGGTCGAGGACCGAGCCGGCGAGCGTCACCCAGCCGAGGCCCGGGCGGCGGAGCAGCGCGCTCGGGGTGCCGGGCTCGAGGCCGAGCGTGAAGTGCCCCGGCCGCGTGGCGGGCGGCAGGCCCAGGAG
>VBKJ01000252.1 GCA_005879795.1 Deltaproteobacteria bacterium | reverse complement strand
AAGGGGTCGCGCGCGATCGCCGCGTGGCCAGCGTCGAGCGGGCGCCGCGGGTCGCGGAACGCCGGGAGGCGGACCCACCGGCGGGTCGAGCGCTCGAGCCGCCCAGCCTCGCGCACTCAGGAGCGCCAGCCGCTGCCGCCGGCGAGCACCGGTCGCGGATCGTCCCGCGGAGCCAACTCCCTGGATTTCCGGGGTTCGTGACTCCATGCGGCGCTGCTCCGCCTGCGTGGCCGCTAAAGCAAACGCCACGCCCCGCCGATACTCGAAGGCGAACGGCCGAGCCGGCGAGGGTCGCGTGCCGTCAATGCCTGAGTCGGGGTGAGGTGTGGAGGAGGAGGAAGCATGACGAGCGTGATGGACCGAACCGGTGCACGGCTCCTGACGCGGACGCTCCTCGCCCTCGTGTTGCTCGCCGGGCCGGCCGGGTCCGAGGCGCGCGCGGCGATCGCCTTCGTCCAGAACGTCGGCGCCAACGGGGACGTCATCCCGGGCACGTCACTCGCGGTAACGCTGCACGGCAACACCAGCGTCGCGGTCGGCGACACCCTCATCGTGACGTTCGTAACGGATCCCTCGGCCGGCGCTGTCTCGTGCGCCGACAGCGGAGGAAATTCCTACAGCCTGGATGCCGACGTGACGAACGGCTCCGTTACGTCCGGCGTCCGGACGGTCATCTTCTCTGCTTTCGTCAACACCGCCCTCGGCAACCAGGACACGATTACCGTCACCCATCCTCTCGCCACGTCGAAGGCGGTCAGCGTCAATGAGTTCTCCGGACTACGCGCCTCGGCACTCGACCGGACCGCGAGCGCCACGGGCAACGATACGACGCCAGCGACCAGTGCCACGGCCGTGACCACGCAGCCCAACGAGCTGCTACTCGGGGCTGTCGGCGTCGAGACGAAGAAGACCGAATCGTTTACCCCCGGGGCCGGGTACACCGCCCTGACCGCCTCCTCGTCGGGTCCTGCCCTCGGAGCTTCGACCGACAACGTTACCATCGATCCCGAGTACCAGATCGTGACCGCGACGGGGTCCTACGCTGCGGGGGGTACGCTCGGGCGCGTGCGCCTCTGGGCGGCGGCGATCGCCACCTACCGGTCGACGTGCGGAGACGGGACGCTCGATCCCGGTGAGCAGTGTGATGACGGGAACAACCTGAACGCCGACTGCTGCTCGGCGAGCTGCACGATCGAGCCGGCCGGGACGGTGTGCCGGCCCGCGGCGGGCGTGTGCGACGTGGCCGAGACCTGCAACGGGACGAGCCCGACCTGTCCGGCCGACGTCTTCGTCTCCGCGGCGACCCAATGCCGGGCGGCCGTGGGCGAGTGCGACGTGGCGGAGTTCTGCCCGGGCAACGGGCCGAACTGCCCGGCGGACGCGAAGCAGCCGAGCGGCACGGCGTGCACCGACGACGGCAACCCGTGCACGGCCGACACCTGCGACGGGACGGACGACGCGTGCCAGCACCCGGCGGGGAACGCGGGCGCGGTCTGCCGCGCCTCGGCGGGGGTCTGCGACCCGGCCGAGAGCTGCGACGGCGTCAGCACGAGCTGCCCGGCCGACGCCTTCGCCTCGGGGGCGACCCAGTGCCGCGCATCGGGGGGCGAGTGTGACGTGGCGGAGTTCTGCCCGGGCAACGGGCCGAACTGCCCGGCGGACGCGAAGCAGCCGAGCGGCACGGCGTGCACCGACGACGCCAACCCGTGCACGGCCGACACCTGCGACGGGACGAACGACGCGTGCCAGCACCCGGCGGGGAACGCGGGCGCGGTCTGCCGGGCCTCGGTGGGTGTGTGCGACGCGGCCGAGACGTGCACCGGTGCGAGCGCCACGTGCCCGCCCGACGCCTTCCAGCCGAACGGCACGGGGTGCGACGACGGGAACTTCTGCACCGCGAGCGATGCGTGCCAGGACGGCACCTGCGCCGGCGATCCCACCCTGCTGAACGGGGCCGCGTGCGACGACGGGAACACCTGCACGGACAACGATACCTGTGCGGGCGGGACCTGCAGCGGGACCGCCGCGCCGGACAGCACGTCGTGCGACGACGGCAACGACTGCACCACCACCGACAGCTGCCAGGGCGGCGTCTGCACCGGGACCGCCGCGCCGGACAGCACGCCGTGCAGCGACGGCAACGACTGCACCAGCGCCGACAGCTGCCAGGGCGGCGTCTGCCTGGGGACGACGGTGCCGGACAGCACGGCCTGCGACGACGGCAACGGCTGCACCGGCCCCGACACCTGCCAGGGCGGGACGTGCACGGGCGCCCCGGTGGCCGACGGCACCGCCTGCGACGACGGCAGCGACTGCACCGCGGCGGACAGCTGCCAGGCGGGGCGGTGCGGCGGGACGCCGGCCGCGAGCGCCACGCCGTGCGCCGGCGACGGCACCGTCTGCACGGCGGATGGCTGCGACGCGAGCGGGCGCTGCATCCACCCGCCCGATCCCGCCAG
>VBKJ01000251.1 GCA_005879795.1 Deltaproteobacteria bacterium | reverse complement strand
GAAGTCGGCGGGCGCGTAGCGGCGCGGGCCTGAGCGGTCCACGGACCACATGGGCTCATGACAGCGCACGCACTTGCGCTTCATGCGCTCGAACGCGGAGGGCGGGATGATCTCGTCCCGGTCCTTCTTCTGCTCAGCGCCGCAGTGCGCGCACAGCACTGCCTGGCGCCGAGGCGTCCGGCAATAGACGGGACGCCACGAGGGGCCGAGCTTCGCGCGGTCGCGGCTGATGATGTAGATCTCGCGGCCCGTCGGCTTCCGGGCGCCTGAGGCTTTCAGGCGTACGCAGTCGATGTAGTTCGAGAGCGTGCGCACGGTGATGCGCGGCACCGTGAGCTCGAGCTCGCGGGCCCATTTCCGCACGAGGTGACCCGGCGCCATGACGAGCGCTCGAAACCTGTCCTCGTGGAGGATGTGGAGTAGCGCGGCCGCCATGAGCGTCTTGCCTGAGCCCATCTCGCCGACGAGGGCGAGGCCGGGGCGGTGCTCGAAGGCCCGGGCGAGGCCAGTGATGCAATCGGCCTGGGCGGGAAACGGGCGGCGCAGCAGCTCGGCGATGCGCGGGTGCGGGTGCTCGGTGCGCGGGTCGTAGAGCGGAGGATATGTGTGCGCCACGCGTTCGGCCAGCCTTCGGCCGAAGGCGCCGAGGTAGTCCCCGATGGTCTGGATCTCTTCGAGCGGCATAGGACCTCGTGAGCAGATGCGCGATGAAGGTCGATCACGAGCGTATGGCGAGCGCGGTCGCGATCCGTTATCGCAGCCACCGCGGTGTCCGGCATCCGATCTCGCTCATCCGCTACGGCATCGTGTCGACGCGAAGCCGAATCGGCCGGTTCTCGCTCTCGTTCGAGAGGTCGATGCGTAGGCCGGTCCGTCGGACCACGCCGGCGCGGCGCTCGTACACGTCGAACACGGTGGCGCTGCACTCGTCGTCAACATCGAGCCTGCGTAGGATCTCCGCTGCGCGTTCAGCCGCCTCGCGGGAGGCCTCGGCATCCAGGTCGATCTGCCAGATCACGCGGTATTCGGGCATCGGGTCAAATCCTTCTCGGCCCTTCGAACGCAGCCCAGAGGCGCGGCGTCTACTCCTGCTCGGCTTCGATCGGTGCCCAGGCCGTGTCCCAGTGGGCGTAGGACTTCTTCTGGGCCTGTTCGATCGCGGCGTCGGCGTTGTCCGCCTCGATGCTCAGCGAGAATTCACAGTTCGTCCTGACGGTGAAACTGGGCATCAGGGGTTCTCCGGCTGATCGCCCTGAGGTGGAAACGCGATCGCGCCCTGCTGGAGTGCCTCCTGCACGAGCTGGTCGAGGGTCGTCTCGCTGGCGCTGACGAGCACGGCCGCGATCGGTCCGGCCAGCCGATGGGCGTGATCTCGCTCGAGCAGCATGTCGAAGATGCGCGGGGCCCAGTCTGGGATGGCAGCCGAGCGCCAGACGGCGCGCAACTGAGCACGGCGTGGACTCCGCCGGAGGGGAGACGACCCGAACGCGCTTGGTAGAGGCTGAAGGCGTGAGGCTTGAGGTCGCGCGTCGTGCGCTGGTGCGTGAGCCGAAGGTTCGCGCGCTCGGCGATCGCAGCCTGGAGCGAGCGGACGGCCGTCGGGCTGCCGATGAGTGAGAGGGCGTAGAAGACGTCGTCGCGCGGGTCAACGACCCAGCCGTCACTCCACACGTGCCCATCGGGAGTCGGGGAGTCGGCGATGGAGAGCGTCGCGAGGGCCATTGGACGTTCCTTCTGGCGGCGGAGGCGGTCTTTCCGCCGCATCCGAATCGAGCACGTATCGGGTCGACACTTGCGGGGTCCCATGGGTCGCCCTATGCTCCTTGAGCGGCAGAGTCGGCAGGCAAACGAACGCCCCCGTCCAATACTCGGCGACGACCCGGCGCCGCGAGGAGCATGGAGTCGCGAGTGTTCAGACTACGGTTTCCGCTCTCCGAGGTCTCCCAGTGGGCGAAGTCGTACTCGTATCCCGGTGAAGATAAGATCGCCGACGAGTTGTCGCCACGGGCGCGCGCCCGCAGCGCAGGTTCGCGAGGCAACCCAGATCGCCCTGGCGACTGAAGATGAGCGGGCGAAGATGTATATCCTGCGCAGCCTCGCTGGTGTTCAGTGGCCAACGGCGTCGGTCATCCTCCACTTCTGCGACAAGCGACCGTACCCGATTCTGGACTACCGAGCCCTCTGGTCGCTCGGCTTCGCCAAGCCTCCTGCCTACACGTTCGAGGTCTGGTGGGCGTACACCGGCTTCGTCCGTCAGCTCGCGCACTCGACCGGCCACGACATGAGAACCATTGATCGCGCGCTATGGCAGTTCTCCAAGACGCGCCAGGGATGACGGAGACGTCGGCGGCTGCGGTGGGGCAGGCGCGGCCGCGCTTTAGATATCGAAGGAGCGCCGACGGCGACCGGTCAGGGCGTTGATTTCCACCTCTTCGTCGTCCGATTCGAGCGCCGCCGGAGCGACGCCGAGCACATCACCGAGGTTCTCGACGGTGTCGGCGCTCCCGATCTCGGCGCTGACCAAAGGGGCCTGATCGCCGATCACGCGGAGCGTGCCGTCGGGGAAGAGCAGCTTCACGACGACGCGGAAGACGTCACGCGTGCGCGTCGTCTGCTGGCCGTTGTCGTCGTCGGTGAGGACGATCTCGCGCTTGCGGACAATCCCGCGAACGAGGTGGCGGTCCACGCCCTCGCCCAGGATGCCATCGCACTCGCCGGCGGCGAGCAAGAGGCCGAGGTGGCCCTTGTGAAGGGGGAGCGGTGGCCGCACCTCGCGCCGGGCGCGCCCGGCGACCTGTGACTGCCAGAACGCTAACCACACGGACGAGCCGCGAACTTCGCGCTCGAGGACCTCGGGATCGAGGGTAAAGGATCGGAAGATCGAAAGGCGGCGCCCGGCGGGCACTGCGTAGGTAGCAGGTGGCCGGGTGGGCAGGATCGGCGCTCGGCCGGCGCGAGCTTCGGCAAGCGCATCGCGCACGGCCGGGTCGAAGCCAGTGGCTGGCTTCTTCAGACCGACGATGACGAGCGCGCTCGTGGCGGTCGCGGACAGCCGATATGCGGTGACGCCCTCGCAGCGCGCGCTGAGGAGTTTGATCGTCGACGGCGTGAGCTCGTCGGAGGCGAGCAGCGCCAGCAGGATCCCGCCGGGACGAAGCCACGGGAGGACGGCGCGCAAGCGCGCGGCCTCGCCGATGTCGCCACGGCGGAGAGCCGGAGTGACGGTGCCGCGCCGCACCGCGGGGCAAAGGACGAGCAGGCTCACCTCGTCGTGGGAGACGCGCGCGTCCTCGAGGTCGCAGACGAGGACACGAGAGAAATGCGTGGCCGCCTGGTTGGCAACCGGGCGGCGGGGCTCGATGCCGTACCGGATCGCGGTCGAGCCCGCCGTGAGGCTTGCGAGGAACCGGCCGTCACCGCACGGAGCGGCGACGGCGGCGAACGGCGCCTCGGGCAGGCTGAGCAGCCGGCCGAGCCGGAGCCCGGCGCCGGCGGGGATCGCCGCCGGTCTGGCAAGGATGGAGGACGGTCGGGCCATGTGAGCTCGTGAGGCGACGGCGATCGCACGGCCGTCGTGTGAGGATGTGGTGGATCAAAAACGTTGCGTCGCAGCGCAGGAGGAGTCCGCGCGGCAACGGCCGCTACGACGCCTTGCCGTGCTCCTCGGCCCGGCGCTTGGTGCTGGGCAGACAGGCGACGTGCATGACGTCGTGCGCGACCTTGACGAGACCCTCACCGGGCAGGATTGGCCGGTCGCAGATTCGGCAAACGGTGTCTTCAGTACCCAACACGTCCTCCCCGAGCCATGCGATTACAGCACCCCGGATCTGGGACCAATGTCTGCGTCCAACGCAAGTGGCAACGGAATCGGCGGGGGCCCTACCGGGAACGACGCCGGTAGTCCGCCGGACTCTCCGTGAGGCCGCCGATCCGAGCCCAGATGCCGCGCTCGGCGCGCTGCGCCTCGATCTTCGCGGCGCGCAGCTGCTCGACGTAGTCCACATTGGGCGGGATGACGAACGTTTGGCAGAAGCCCTCGCGCACGAGCAGCTCCTGCACCAGCGTCTTGCCGTCGGCCAGGTAGACGCCGGCCAGCAGGCGGCCGTAGCGGTCGCGCGACTGCAGCGCGATCTCGAGGATCACCGGCCGGTCGAGCACAAGCGCGGCCAGACGGGCGGTGGCGCGTGATCCCCAGCCCGCCTGCTTTGATTCTGGGCAGTCGATCCCGACCAGGCGGACCCTTTCTTTGTTCTGCAGTCCGGATCTGACCGTCGCCAGGTGCGCCACGAGGGTGTCACCGTCGATCACCCGGACGACCCGGGCGGAGACGCGGCGGCCACCGGTCTCGCTTCGCGCCGGAGTCGGGGCGCCATGGATGGCGAGGACCAGAAGGAAGACACAGGCACTGAGCGCGCCGCCGGCGGTAACGCCGTGCGACCTCATGCGGCGGCACCCTTCTTCGGTGGCAGCAGGATCGTCGAGCGCCCGCGTGCCTGCTTCCACGCGGCGTAGACAGCATTAAAGCAGTGGGCGCACTCGTGCGGCTCGGGCAGCGGTGGCACGTCGACGCCGTCCTGCAGTGCGAGAGTCCAGGGGATCGGGCATGGCCGCTCGAAGTAGGCCGCTTGAAGGCGGGCATAGAGCGGGCGGAACCAGGCGAGGATCTCCTCCCGGCGACGAGGGGCGCGAGCGACACGGGCGCCCACACCTGAGTGTGGACGGCGGTGGCGGGCGTCAGGACCGCGGACGTCGGGTCACGGCGCGGTCGTGCAGTGATCTGAGGCGCGAGCACGAGGGGTTAGGGCAAGCGGGCCGAGTCGGGCCGCGAGGGCTCGCCGCTCGGCGTCGACGGCCTCGTCGCGGCGCCGGAAAGGGCCAAGCACCTCGCCGGTCGCGAAGATGCGGGCACGCCACGCCTGCGCGGCCTCGTCCCACTCGACGGCGCTGGCGCGCTCGGCGCGGACGTGGCCGAGCACGCGCAGGTCGATCGCGTCGGTGTAGAGACCGACGACGGTGCCGTCGGGGCGGAGCTCGAAGGCATCGACCATGGCCGGTCAGGTGGACTGCACCTGCCGCGGCGCGGCGGTGCGGGCTTGCTGGTGGTACTCGCGAGTGCGCTCGCGGTGTGTGGCCGGACCCAGCAGGTCCTCGGCCTCTCGCGTGAACGTGTGGCAGGCCGGGCCCGGGGCGCCTTCGACCGTGAGCGCAACCTTCCCGGTGGCGTCGATGGTGAACACGAGCTTGGGCATGGTGGGCCTCAGCGCTCGGCGACGACCTGGATCGTCCCGTCCGACTGGCGCTGGACCTGGACCTGGTAGCCGCGGGCGCGATAGTGGTGCTGGATCGTGCGGAGCGAGTACGCCTGGGTCAGACGCCCGAGGAACGCCTGGTCGTAGGGACCGCACGTGCCCGGGGTGCGCTGATCGTACTCGGAGATGATCGCGCGGAAGGTCCCGTCGAGCTGGCGCGCGAACCCGATGTCGTTCGAGCCGTGCCCGACGTATTCACGTCGGATGACGATCTCGGCGCGCTCCGGGCGCGCGTCGCCGCGGTAGCCGTAGAGCGTGTCGGGGCGGTCATGGACCTCGATGGTGTCCCGGGGGAAGCCGAGGTCGACCAGCGCATCGACGAGATGGCCGGCTTCGGTGAACGCGGTCGCGATGATGACGTATTCGCTCATGGAGCAGGCGTCTCCTGGGGCGTGGCGGGCGACGCGACGAGGCCGCGCGGGACGAGCTCGTCGGCGACGCGTTCGCACTTCGCGAGCGGCATGTCTTGGAACTCCGACAGGAGTTCGACGATGATCTCGCGAAGCCGCCGGAGTTGTGGGTGGTCTCATTGTTGGGCGCCCTCGTGAGCTCTGGCGCTCACGTCGACGCGGAAGAGGCCACGGCCGTCTCGTCCTCGTCGTCGGCGTCGACATCCTCCGCGCGGACGTCGTCGTCTCCGAGGTCGAACTGGCGGCGCAGGCGGCCGGTGAGGGCGTTGACCTCGCCGCCGGCAGTAGCGGCCGCGAGGACCGACTCAAGGCCCTGCTGGAAGACTTGGCGGAGATCGGGGCTGCTCGACACCGTGGCGGTGTCGAGCTCCTGCAAGCATGTCTGCTCGAAGCGTGCGATGGTCTGCTCGAGTGTGCTGTCACCGAAGACGTTGAGCTTCCGGAAGCGCTCGATGCTCTGCCGGAGGCGGCCGACGCTGCCGTCGCGAAGCGGCCGGCCGGACTTCACGTGCTCAAGGACACGGTCGAACGTGCGCGCGATCTGGGCGTGGAGCTCTCCGATGCTCCGGTCGAGCGTCTCGGCCAGTCGTTGCTGCACCTCGTGGCGGTAGGCTTCATCGGCCTGGCGTCGCTGCTCCTCGTCGGCGGCCACGCGCGCGGCGCTCACCTCGCGGAGGCCGGTGAGGCTCAGCTGGTAGCTCAGCCAGAAGAAGTCGAACTTCCGGCGCAGCGGCTCCTCGCTCGGGTAGAGCTGCGCCACGCGCGCGAGGAACTGCTGACGGAAGGCCTCCTCCGTGTCGGGCCGGCCTGCCTTCGCCCACGCCGTCTGGGCGGCGGCGCGCCACTGGGGTTCCATGCCCGCGCGCGCGGCCGGGTAGGCGCCGATGAACCGGTCCACGGCCTCGAAGAACTCCTGGCGGTGGGCGTGGAGCGCGGCGAGGACCTCGGGCGTGGTTTGGGCGAGCAGGAAGCGGCCCCCGTCGGGGAGCGGGTGACTCAGCTGCTCGAGCGTGTA
>VBKJ01000250.1 GCA_005879795.1 Deltaproteobacteria bacterium | reverse complement strand
TGCCATTCGCCTTGCAACAGGAGCGGCAGGCGGTTGCGCTCTGCCTGCACTCGGACCACGCACGCATGAGCATCTGGCGTGCGAGTCCTCGGCACGAGCGCCCGGAACGGCCAGGGGTGCAGTCTCCGAGGGCGGACGTTCGGTCAGCGCGTGCGTGCGTGAGACAGTCCAACTTTTGCGAAGCACAAGACTTCTTGCAGTCACGGCATGCGCTATCGCACTTGTTCCTAGCCGCCTCGATTTGCGAGGTGTTGACGAGCAGGAGGACGAGAGCAAGCAGCGTGAGGAGAGGCCAGATACGCGGCATGGCCCCACAACCCCGAGGCCCCTGCTTGCGCGCTAGCATCATGGTTGGCCGCCCCTCCGGTTACGGCGGCTTTCCCATACCAGCGCAATACCTTTTGCTCGATGGCGGTCGTCACCAATGCCGCCCTCCCGAACGTCGGGTCTAGAGGTCCCCTGGCCCCCCCGGCTCCCCGGTGTCGTGAGGCCAGCGCCGGCGCCCGAGGGCGTTCGGGAGGTCAGGTCGCTCGCTCAGCTTCGATGCTCGCCAACCTCTCGCCCGCCTCCTCCGCAAGCCTGAAGCTCGGGGCGAGGGCCGAGAATCACGATCACGCAGGTGACGCTGGCGGTGCGCCAGAATCGTGTGGTTCTGGCGCGTGCAGGAGGTCGGTCAGTCCCGCGCCGAAGTGCTTGATCTGTCATGCCTGACCGACGCTGCGGCGCGAGGGGATTCTGGATCGCCGTCTCCCTCACCCATAACCCGCCCGTTTTGGAGCGTCGCAGCGGTTCACGATCGGTTGCAGACACCCTAGAATCAGCCTTTCGGACGCATGGGAAGGCGTCGATATCAACGCGCGTCCGCAGCACCAACGGGCGGTTCATGGCGGTCGACACTACTCTTGACCCGTGGAAAATCAGCGACTTGGACAAAGGCAAAAGGGGTTCAAGTCCCCCCTTTCGCACTTGTCTAGCTCTGTGAAATCGCGGACTTGCGCTCGCCGCCCCCTTCTTGGGGGTCAGACGGGTCAGTTTTTCGAGCTGATCGGCCCCCGTCCGCAGCCACTTGCCTCGCCATGGAAGTGTCCTTCATTCACCTGGACACAATTGCCGTTTCGATCACCTCTCCGTCACCCGCTGGTACAGGCTGAAGAACTCATCATCGCCAAAGCCGGCGCCGCTGTGAAAGAGGCCGGCGTTAGTGTGGCCCGCGGCCAGCGCATCCCTTCGGTCGTAGTGGCCGAGGACATCACCGTGGTCCGCGATCACCAACCCGCCGAATTGCTCGCTCGGGGCAGGATCGAGTAGCTGCCGAGCTGTGTTCACGACGCCGTCGTTGAGGGGTCCGTCTGCTCGTAGAGATCCACCAGCGTCATGCTCTTGGAGCTGTGGATGACCTTCTCCGGCGACGAGACCAACGCCGCGCGAAGCACCTTCACCGCCTGGTTCACCGGCGCCGCGATCTGTGACCCACACCAGTCGTGCGCGAGGGCGTACATGTCCTTGTAGAACGCGTCGCTCGGCGGATGGATGTCGTCGCGGGGCGGCGAGGCGGTCGCGAAGCCCGCTCCTCCATCTTGGACGGCTGAAGATCGGTGACGAGGTCTCGCTGTCCGGCAAGGATCCGCTCGGCGAAGTAGTAGAAGTTGCCGACGCGGCTGAAGCCCAGAAAGCCGGGGACCAAGAGGACAAGGTCTCGAGTCATTGGGCGTGCGTCGTACCGGCCGAAGGTCGGTTCTCGGGGACGAATCGAGCAGGCGGTGGTGAGGCGAATCGCCACATTGTGACCTCCCGCCTCATTGCCGAGACAGACTGTCACGGTCAGGCAGCGCGAACCCCCGAGTTCTCACGCCGCGTGGCGGGGCACCGTTCCTGCTATGCGGCCGGCTCTCGCAGCGGATCCTCGCGCGTTCCGAGAGCGCGAGGAACAGGACGCCCTGCGAATCGCGGTCTACTGCCCTCACTACGAGGACGCGGGCGGGGTGCGGGAGGTCGTCCGTCGACTGACCGCGGGCATGGCGATCCGCGGCCACGAGGTGGACGTCATCGCGCGGCTGCCGGGCGGCAACGGCGCTCCCCTCCCTGCTCGCGATCCGTCGACGGGCGTGCCCATCCTGCGCATGCGCGTCGTGCGCGCGCCCTACCGCGGCGCCGGCGCACGTGCGTTCCGCCACTTCCTCCATCGCTTTCCGGCGGGAGCCTTCCGCCTCGTGCGGGGCGTGCGCGCGCTCGCCCCGGACTTGATCGCCGCGCACTGCTCCAAGTTCCACGCGCCCTACGTGGCCACGCTCCGCGCCGTACTCGGTGTCCCCGTGGTCGCGCACCTGCACAACGGCCCGCAGACCGCCGACGGACCGGAGAGCCTGGTGCTGTCGCGGCTCCTATTGCGCTCCGCGCGCCGCGTGATCGCCGTCTCGCCCGCAGTCGCCGACTACGCCCGCGGGGTGCTGCCCGCGCACGCCGAGCGGGTGAGGACCGTGCCGAACGGAATCGACCCGGCCGAGTTCGAGAGGGTCGCGCCCGCGACACGCGCGCGTCCGTACGTGCTGGGCGCCGGCGCCCTCGCCGAGCGGAAGGGGTTCGACGTCCTGATCGACGCCTTCGCGGCCGCCGGGACGGACCTCGACCTCGTGCTCGCCGGCGACGGCCCCGAGGGCGCCGCCCTCGCGGCCCGCGCCGCGGCCCGCGGCGTCGCGGCGCGCGTCCATTTCCTCGGGCACGTCGACCGGGTCACGGTGGCGAGCCTCCTGCGCGGGGCCGCGATCGTCGCCATCCCTTCGCGCTTCGAGGGGCACCCACTCATCTGCCTCGAGGCGATGCTGGCGGGCGCGCCCGTGGTCGCCAGCGACATTCCGGGGCTGCCCGCGGACCTGCGCCACGGGCAGACCGGGCTTCGCGTCCCCGGCGAGGATCCCGCGGCGCTCGCGCAGGCGCTCCGCGAGCTCGCCGAAGTCCCGGAGCGGGCCCGGGCTCTCGGACGTGCGGCGCGCGAGGCGGCGCGGCGCCTTCCGAGCTGGGACGAGGTCACGACACGCGTGCTCGACGAGTACGAA
>VBKJ01000249.1 GCA_005879795.1 Deltaproteobacteria bacterium | reverse complement strand
CGCCGCCGCCTCCCGCCGCGACGCCGGTAGCACATCCGGTCTCGGCGCCAGCGCCAGGGTGCCGATCGAGACGGCTCCTGCCGGCCGATCACCCAGGGCGAGCCAGACCGATGCCGAGGGCGTCACGGCTATTTCGTAGCGCTCGATGAGAAACTGTCGGTCGCCCGACCCACCCAGCAGCGCCGCGAACGGCAGGTAGTGCAGCTCGGCATGCGGAACGAGAAAGAGCCGCGTCTTGCCGGTGAGCAGGCCCGTCTCTTCAAGGGGTGCGATCAGATACTGATGCAACTGTCGCAACGGCCCGCGCCACAGCGATTCGGCTGGCGTGGAGCCCGCTTCCTGGCTCCCCCTCTCCGCATTGCGGAGAGGGGGACGGGGGGTGAGGACCACGGTTGCGCGGGCGAACTCGACCAGACGGGCGAGCGTACGGCGCTCGGCTGCCAGGTCCACGACGGCGAAGGTGTCGCGAGCGATGAGGAACGCGAGCGAGCCCGAGTCGCTCACCAGGTATTCGATGAGGACGGCATCGGAACCGAGACGCCGGCCCACGTCCCGCCACGCCGCAGTCACGGGCGACACCAGCATCGCGTGCCGGGGACTGCGCTCCCGCATCTCGAGCAGCAGCTCGCCGTACGCCTCGTGAGCGCGGCCCAGCGCCTCGCGGGTAGCCGCGCTCGCAGTTGGCGCCTCGGGGCCACGCAGCGCGTCCGCGTCCGCGCTGTCAACGTCGTGCGTGAGCTCGGCAATGCGGTGCCGCAGATCCTGCTCTCGGGACACGAGCTCGGAGGCCGTGTCGGGCGATGACAGCCTGCCACGCTGCAGCAGCTCGAGCATCTCGCGCGCGCGCAGCCGCTCGCTCGCTTCGAAGGCCGCTTCCGGCCGGCCGCGGGCGCGCTCGATGAGTGCGAGCTGCCCGTACACGTCCCACTTGTCCGCGAGGAACGCCGACCGGCGCTCGGCCAGCGCCAGCGACCGGCTGGGGCGCTCGATCTCGGCTAGGGCGGCACGCAGCTCGCGGGTGGCCTCGTCGTCCCGACCCTGGGCGTGCCGCGCGAGCCCCAACCCCGCGTGCAGCCGCCACGCGATCTCGGGAGCGGTGCGGCCCTGCAGTCGTTCGAGCCCCGCCCGGTACAACGACTCGGCGGTCGCTGGCAATCCTGCTCCGGCTTCGAGCGCCGCCTGCTCGCCGATGGCGGCGGCGGCGCCGACGGGATCGCCCAGCTGCTGCAGCTCGGCGGTCGCTTGTGCGAGCAGCCGTCGCGCGGCCGCGGTGTCCCCTCGTGCCTGTGCGACCTCGCCGAGCGACAGGCGTGTCAGCGCGGCAGCACGCTGGTTCCCGGCCGCAACCTCGGTGCGCAATGCCTTCTCGAGGAGCGTCCGGGCTTGGGCGTGCGCATCGTGAGCGAGCAACAGCTGGCCCTGCCCCTGGCGCGCTTCGGCTGCGCCTTGCTGATCTCCCGCTTGGGTGTAGAGCAGCTCCGCGCCACCATACAGCTGGCTGGCCTCGGGGAGATCGTTCAGCTGTACCGCCAGGTCCGCCCGAGCGAGTGCGATGCCCGCGCGCACCGCAGGCGACGCCCGGGCAGAATCCGCGAGACGCTGCGCGCGACGCAGTCCGTCGAGCGCAGCTTGCAGCTCACCTGCCGCCGCGAGCGCACCGGCGAGCTCGCGCCGTACCGCGAGCGCGTCGGCGAGGGGTCCGGTCCGGTCATAAATCGCCAATGCGTCGCGCAGCGCGGCCCGGGCCGCAGGATAGTCGCCGCGGCGCAGCTCCAGTTGACCGAGCCCATGCAGCGCGTCCGCGACGTCGGCCCACTGCTCGCGGGCGCGCCAGGTCGCCAAGGCGTCGCGGTACAGCCGTTCGGCGTGCGCGAACTCTCCGGCGGCCGCGGCCAGCGCGGCGAGGTTCACCAGGTTGGTCGCCGCGACCTCGTCGCGCCCATCACGCCGGTTGATCTCGAGTGCGGCCTCGAACTGGCGGCGCGCCTCGTCCGGATCCCCGATGGTCTGCGCCAGCAGCCCCAGATTGTTGTGATCCGCCGCCACCCCCCGCGAATCCCCGATCCGCTCGCGCAGGGCCAGGGCCTGGGCGTAGCGCGCACGCGCCGCGGCCAAATCGCCCTGATCCGCGCTGGTGCCGGCGAGAGTCCCGAGGGCGTTGGCCTCGACGCGAATGTCCCCGACGCTCGCGGCGAGTGCGCGCGACCGCTCGAGATACGCGCCGGCGCTGTCGAGCCGACCCTCACGCAGAAAGGCGGCGCCGATGTTGCCCAGCACCGCGGCGATACCGGACGTGTCGCCGATCGTCCGGGCGCGCCTGAGGGCGCGGCGCCAGATCGCGATCGCCGCCATGGGGCCGGCCCGGCCGTACGCCGCGACACCCGAGCGACGCGCGCTGTCGGCCCAGATTTTCGCCGTCCGCCGCTCGGCCGGCCATGCCTCGAACCGCGCCACCTCGCGCACGAGGAACGAATCGCTCCATGCCTCCGCGTAGGCGGCCGCCAGACTGCGCGCTGCGACGAGATCGTTTCGAGCGAGAGCACCCGTGACGGCCTCGCGGACCGCCAGCGGGTGCGCGCGGGTCTCGAGGACGAGAGCAGACTCGGGGATGCGCAGCGCCAGCAGCCGCAGTGAGTCCGCCGCCGGCGACTGCGCGGTCAGAAGGGCGAGCACGAGCCACAGCCCGAGCGCCGTCACCGCTCGGCCCTCGCCGCGATCGAAAACTGGACGAGCTCGGAGGCGGACCACCGGTCCCA
>VBKJ01000248.1 GCA_005879795.1 Deltaproteobacteria bacterium | reverse complement strand
CTCCCCGGCGATTTCCCGCATCGATACGCCGGCGAAGCCCCGGTCGGCGAAGCGCCGCTCGGCGGCGTCGAGGATCGCGTCGCGCGTGGAAGGGGCTTCGCGGCTGCGGGCGGTGGCCGCCCGGGGGCTCATGCGCCCCGCGTACACGAACAAACGTTCGTTTGTCAAGGTGGGAGCGCACTGCCAGGGAGGGACGCCCCATGAACCAGATCGCCGTCGTCGATGCCGACGGGCACGTGACCGAGCCGATGAGCCTGTGGACCGACTACGTGGAGCCGGCCTACCGCGAGCGCGCTCCGCGCCCGGTGCTCGACGAGCGCGGCCGCCCCTGCATGCTGCTCGACGGCCGGCTCGTCATGCGCCACGCGATGCTGCTCACCCTCGGCCCCGACTACGACGTCGCGGCGGCCAACTTCCGGGCCGGCGGCTGGGACCCGCAGGCGCGCCTCCGCGACATGGACAGCGAGGGCATTGACGTCTCGGTCCTCTTCCCCTCGGTCGCCTTCTACGTACCCGAGACGAGCGACCCGGCGCTGATGGCCGCCCTCTGCCGCGCCTACAACGACTGGCTCGCGGACTACTGCCGGGTCGCGCCGTCGCGCCTGTTCGGGGTCGCGATGCTGCCGCTCGCCGACGTCGACGCCTCGCTCCGCGAGCTCGAGCGGGCGACCGAGAAGCTCGGCTTCCGGGGCGCGTTCGTGCGTCCGAACCCGTACGCCGGACGGCCCATCCATCATCCGGCCTACGAGCGCTTCTGGGAGCGCGCGGCGGCGCTCGGCGTCCCCGTCACCGTGCACGAGGGGCTGAGCGACGGCATCCCGACCCTCGGCCGCGACCGCTTCGAGAACCCGGCCATGCTCCACGTCCTCTCGCATCCCTTCGAGCAGATGGCGGCGTGCGCGGGCCTGATCCTGACCGGCGTCCTCGAGCGCCACCCCACCCTGCGCGTCGCCTTCCTCGAGTCGGGCTCGGCCTGGCTCCCCTACTGGCTCGACCGCATGGACGGGCACCTGGAGACGTGGGGGAAGCTTCTTCCCGCCGTGCGCATGAAGCCATCGGAGTACTTCCGGCGGCAGTGCGTGATCTCGACCGACCCGGAGGACGGCGTGGTGGAGGCGGTGGTGCGCCTGGTGGGCGACGACTGCGTGGTGTGGGCCTCCGACTACCCGCATCCCGACGCGCTCTTCCCGGGCGCAGTGCGCGAGAGTGTCAAGAAAATGGCCGGCATTCCCGAGGCGTCACGCCACAAGATCTTTGCGACCAATGCGCTCCGCCTCTACAATCTCGCCTGACGCGCGCGGCGTCGGAGGCAGGGGATGCGGTGGACGGTCCTGGCGGCCAGCCTGTGGCTGGCGAGCGCGGCCCAAGCGGGCACGCTGCTCTTCCTGAACAGCCAGCCCGGTGACTACATCGGCCAGGGCGCAGGCCGGCTCGTCACGGCCGCCGACGGCACCTTCACGGCCAGCCGGAACTTCGACAACGGCGTGAACGTCGACTTCGACGGCAGCGCGCCCGGCGACTTCTGGTCAGTCGACCTCGCGGCGCCGATGAGCGCAACGCTCGTGCCGGGCGCTTACGAGGGCGCCGTGCGCTGGCCGTTCCAGGCCGCGAGCGCGCCCGGCCTCTCCGTGTACGGCGACGGCCGGGGCTGCAACACCCTGACCGGTCGCTTCCTGGTGCTCGAGGCCACCTACGGCGCGGACGGAAGGGTGCAGAGCTTCGCCGCCGACTTCGAGCAGCACTGCGAGGACGGCGTGCCCGCGCTCTTCGGGTCGATCCGCTACCACGCGGGCGATCCCGCGTGCGCAGGGCAGCCCGACGGTACCGCGTGCGACGACCAGGATGCGTGCACGCAGAGCGACGCCTGCCAGGCCGGCCAGTGCACGGGGACCCCCACAGGCGGATGCACCGCCGCGCCGGTGCCGTGCCGCACGCGCAGCATCTGTGACCCGTCCGGCGGTGCATGCGTGGGGGGTGGGCTCCAGCCGGACGGAACCCCCTGCGCCAACGACGACGCCTGCATCGTGGGCGAGAGCTGCCAGAGCGGGGTGTGCACGGGGGGATCCTTGCTCTCCTGCGACGACGGGGACCTCTGCACCGTCGAGGCCTGCGACTCGCACCAGGGTTGCCTCGTCGCGCCCGTCCCCTGCTGGAACGTCGCCGGCAGGGCCAAGGTCTGGGGCCTGGGCGGCATTCAGGCCGCGCCCGCCCCGCCCCGCTTCACCAGCACGCTCGTGCTGCGCATCGACGGAACCTATCGCCTCCCGAGCACCCACATCACGTCCTGCGGCGCGGAGATCCCCGACGAGGTCGGGACCTACCGGGCGGGACGGCACGGGCGGCTCGTGCTCACGCCCACCAACCTCGACGAGATCGACGCCGCGGGGACGATCTGCATCGGGTATCCGCTCGCGGTGACGAGCTACCGCACCGTGGTGAAGCTCTCGCGCAGCGGACTTCGTCTGCACGGCACGAGCACCCTCGCCGCCAGCCTCGAGATCTTCGCACAGGCGATCCCCTTCCACGCGGTCGCGACGTTCAAGGGGACGCGCGAGCCCTGACCGGTTTGACAGCTCCGACCGTCCGGTTGTAACTCGCGCGCACGATGGAGGGTCGGCGGGCGCGCGTGCCGGTGAAGCCCGGCTACTTCACCGTCCCCGACGACCCCGTCGAGCCGCCGCGCCTGCTCGGCTCGCGCTGCCGGGACTGCGGCGAGCACTTCTTCCCGCGGCGGGCGATCTGCGCCAAGTGCATGAGCGAGCGGACGGAGGAC
>VBKJ01000247.1 GCA_005879795.1 Deltaproteobacteria bacterium | reverse complement strand
AGACGCTGCGCGCGCGCCCGATCCCCGCCGGCCGCATGGGCGAGCCGGCGGACGTCGCCGGGCTCGTCGTCTTCCTCGCCTCGCCGCGCGCGAGCTGGATCACCGGCGCCACGTTCGGCGTCGATGGCGGCATCCTCCCCGTCGCGCCGTAGCATGGACTTCGCGTTCACCGAGGACGAGGAGCGCTTCCGGGCCGAGCTGCGCGCGTTCCTGGCCGAGGAGCTTCCCGACTGGTGGCGCGGCATGTTCGTCGACGACCCGCGCGCGATCCCGTTCACGCGCGCCTTCTGCCGGAAGCTCGCGGCCCGTGGCTGGCTCACCATGAGCTGGCCGCGCGAGTGGGGCGGTCAGGAGGCGAGCGTCTGGAAGCAGGCGATCCTGCGCGAGGAGATGTGGGCGCACGACGAGCCGCGCGGCCCGCAGTACATGAACCTCAACTACATCGGGCCGTGCATCATGCGCTTCGGCAGCGAGGCGCAGAAGCGCCGCTTCCTGCCCCCGATGGCGGCGGGCGACGTGCTCTGGACGCAGGGCTTCTCCGAGCCCGGCGCGGGCTCGGACCTGGCCGCGGTCGCCACCCGCGCCGAGGCGCGCGGGGATCATCTGGTCGTGAACGGGAACAAGCTCTGGAGCAGCTACGCCGACGCGCCGGCGGACTGGTGCTTCCTCCTCGCGCGCACGGGCGTGGCGGCGCGCCGGCACGAGGGCCTCTCGATCCTGCTCGTCGACATGCGCACGCCCGGCATCACCGTGCGGCCGATCGACAGCATGGCGGGCCCGCACGAGCTGAACGAGATGTTCTTCGACGAGGTCCGGGTGCCGCGCGACTGCCTGCTCGGCGCCGAGGGCCAGGGCTGGGAGATCGTGACCATCGGCCTCACCTTCGAGCGCATCGGGGTCGCGCGCTACGCGCGCGCCGGGCGGGTGATCGCGCTGCTGGTCGAGCACGTGAAGGCTGCAGGCCTGGCGGGCGACGCCGACGTGCGGCGGAAGCTCGCCGAGCTGCGGGTGCGCCACGAGGCGGCGCGGCTCCTCAACTACCGC
>VBKJ01000246.1 GCA_005879795.1 Deltaproteobacteria bacterium | reverse complement strand
CGAAGATGGACCTGACGCTCAGCGCGGAGCAGGAGATGCTGGTCGACGCCACGAGGCGGTTTCTCGCCCGCGCCTGGTCGCTCGCTGACACGCGCGCCACCGAGCGCGATCCGCGCGGCTTTCGGCCCGACGTGTGGCGCGCGATGGCCGGGCTCGGGTGGCAAGGGATGGAGCTGCCCGCAGCCGACGGCGGGGGCGGCCTCGGGTTCGTCGAGACGATCCTCGTGCTCGAGGAGATGGGCCGGGTCCTCCTGCC
>VBKJ01000245.1 GCA_005879795.1 Deltaproteobacteria bacterium | reverse complement strand
ACATCTCGGGGCTCCTCTACGGCATCCTCCTCCCCGCCGTCCTCGGCGCGACGAGCGTCCTCATGGAGGTGTGGGACCCGGAGCGCTTCTGCGCGCTCGTCGAGCGCGAGCGCGGCACGTTCTCCGCCGGCGCGACGCCGTTCCTCCAAGGGGTCGTCGACCTCCCGACCCTCGACCGCTTCGACCTCCGTTCGCTCCGCCTCTTTCCCTGCGGCGGCGCCGACGTGCCGCCCGACCTGATCCGCCGCGCGATCCGGCGCCTCGGCGTGCGCTCGGGCCGCGGCTACGGCTCGACCGAGTTCCCGAGCATCACCAGCTCGGCGGGCCCCGACGTCCCGGAGGCGAAGCGCGCCGAGACCGACGGCATCGTGATCCCGCCGGGCGAGATCGAGCTGCGCGACGCCGAGGGGCGGCCCGTCGCCACCGGCCGCGAGGGCGAGATCTGGGCGCGCGGCCCGGAGCTGTTCCTCGGCTACCGCGACGCGCGCCTCGACGCCGAGGCGTTCGACGAGCGCCGCTTCTTCCGCACCGGCGACTTGGGCGTCCTCGACGCCGACGGCTACCTCACCATCACCGGGCGCGTGAAGGACATCATCATCCGCGGCGGCGAGAAGTTCAGCGCCAAGGAGGTCGAGGACCTCCTCTTCGAGCACCCAAAGGTGCGGAGCGTCGCCATCGTGCCCATGCCGGACGCACGCCTCGGGGAGCGCGCGTGCGCGTTCGTCGTGCCGGCCGACGAGCGCGATCCGCCGACGCTCCCCGAGCTGGTGCGCTTCCTCGAGGGGCGGGAGCTCTCGCGGCGGAAGCTCCCCGAGCGGCTCGAGCTGATCGACGAGCTCCCGGCCACGGCGAGCGGAAAGGTCCAGAAGCACCTGCTCCGCGAGCGGATCGCCGCCGTGCTCCGGCGCGAGGGGAGATCGCCATGAAGATCGGCGTCGCCCTCTTCCGCCTCCGCCCCGAGCGCATGGCAGCCGTCGCCCGCCACGCCGAGGCGCTCGGCTTCGAGTCAGTGTGGGTGCCCGAGCACCTCGTCCTCCCCACCCGGATCGCGAGCCGCTACCCCTACGCGCCCGATGGCGTCCCTCCGTTCGCGCCCGACGCCCCGCACCTGGACCCGCTGATCCTGCTCACACACGTGGCGGCAGCGACCTCACGCATCCGGCTCGGGACTAATATCTATCTCCTGCCGCTCCGGCACCCGCTCGTCACCGCGCGCCTCGCGATGAGCCTCGACGTGCTCTCGGGCGGGCGGCTGACGCTCGGGGTCGGCGTCGGCTGGCTCGCGGAAGAGTTCCAGGCCGCCGGAATCGAGTTTCAGACACGCGCCGCTCGGACGCGCGAGTGCGTGCGCGCGCTGCGCGCGCTCTGGACCGAGGCCGAG
>VBKJ01000244.1 GCA_005879795.1 Deltaproteobacteria bacterium | reverse complement strand
TGACAGGTCGTCTCCCAGCTCGAGCTCCGCGCGGAGCTGGAAGGCGAGCCAGCTGGGCGCACCGCTCCGCAGGGCATTGAGGCGGGTCAGGGCGGGGACGGCCTCGGCCGCGGTCATGAAGACGGTCGGGGCGATCGCGACGGTGAAGCATCGACTCCCGGCGTCCGAGATCCGGTCGCCGTACACTTCGTGGGGCGGGTGAAAGACCAGGGACGCGGGTCCGCAGCGCACGCGGATCCGACCCCAGTCTTCCACGTAGCCGCCCTCGACGGCGAGGCAGAGGCTCGCCCACGGGTGCGGCTGCCGTGGAATCTCCTGCGCTGGATCGTAGACCGCGTCGCGCAACCGAAAGCCCGCGACGTCGAGCGCTCTGAGCGGCTGCCCGAATTCGCTAGGCCGCGCAGCAGGAGAGCTTCGCCACGTCCTTGGTGAACGCCTGAGCGGCAAGCTTGATCCCCTCCGACAACGTCAGGTACGGGTGGAACGTTGATGTGAGATCCTCGATCGTCAGCCCAAACTTGATCGCGAGCGCTGGCTCGGTGACCATCTCCCCGGCCTCGGCCGCGAGGATGTGCGCGCCGACGATCTTCTTGGTACCAGCATCCGCCACGAGCTTGATGAATCCCCGCGTGTCATGCGCCGCGAGCGCCCTCGGCACGTGCTCGAGCGGCAGCTTGGAGACGAGCGGCTCGATCCCCTGAGCTCGTGCCTCGTTCTCAGTAAGGCCGACGGAGGAGACGGCGGGATCGGTAAAAGTCACTTTGGGCAGCGCCGAGAGGTCGTACCGGCGCTCGTTCCCGGTCAGGGCGTTCTCCGCCGCCAGTGCACCAGCATAGGCCGCCACATACACGAACATGGGGTCGCCGATCACGTCGCCTGCGGCATACACGTTCGGGTTCGTCGTCTGCAGAAAGTCGCCGACGACGATTTCTCCCTTCGTGCCGATGGTGATGCCGATCGTGTCGAGCCCAAACCCCGCCGTGTTGGCTCGGCGACCCGTGGCGACCAGCAGCTGTTCGGCGCGTGCAAGGCGCGCGGCAGAACCTGCGTGGTACTGGACCTCGTAGCCATCGGTGCCCCTGCTCACTCGATCAACCCTGACGTCGGTGTAGACGTCGAGCCCCTCCGACCGGAGGTGGTCCGCCAGGGCGTTGCCGATATCTGCGTCTTCCGCTGGGACGACGCGAGGCAGCGCTTCGAGGACGGTCACCCGCACGCCGAGCCGCGCGAACATCTGCGCCAGCTCGAGACCCACAGCGCTCCCGCCGATCACGATGAGGGATTGGGGAAGGCGCTCCAACGCCATCGCCGACGCATTGTCGAGGTAGCCGGCCTCGGCGAGACCTGGGATGGGCGGTGCCCAGGGAGAGGATCCCGTGGTCACCACGATCTTGCCAGCAGTCAGCGTACGACCACTCGCGAGTCGAACCTCGCGACCGGAGACGAACGTGGCGCGCTCCTGGAACAGCGTGATGGAAGGGTACGCCCGCAGCACGTTCCAGTACTTCGTCTGCCGCAGCTCGGCCACGAGCGCATCCTTCTCGCCGCGCACCGTCGACCAGTCGGGCTGCCCATCGGTCGTGGGGATCCCCCGAAATCCGTGGTGAACCCTCCGGTGCTGTGCCTCGGCGGCGCGGATGAGCGTCTTCGACGGCACACAGCCGACGTTCACACAGGTCCCACCGAGCGTGCCCCCTTCGACCATTGCGACGCGGGCGCCGAGGTCCGCGGGTTTAATGGCAGCGGCGAACCCCGCGGAGCCACCGCCCACGACCAGGAGGTCGAACTCGACGCCGCCTTTTGTGATCACCGTCGGCGCCTCGGACCCTTTGTACTGCCCATGAGTTCTCCGCGCCTCGGTCACTGGCCGCCTCCCGGGGTTCTCGTCGTGTCCGGCAGGATCGTTGCGCCGAACCCGGTGAGTCGAGTGAGGTGCGCGGCGATCTGCACCGGGCTGACCTGCCGCGGGTCGTAGCGCACGATACCGAGGCTGTCGTCCAGCGTCACGGTGGCGCTGTACACGCCGGGAAGCCGCTTCAAGGCGAGTCGTGCGGTTGCGGGGCAACTTCCGCACGTCATCTTGGAGATGTGCAGCCGAACCGTCGCCGTGTCCGCAGCCTGCAGTCCGACCTGCGCGGGCTGCGCGCCGGCCGTCTGGAGTCCCGCGCCGCACAATGGGCAGAGGACTGCGGCCCCGCCGACTCCGGCAGCGAAAAGCAACGTGACCTTCCATGACGACAACATGGTAAACCTCCTAACCCAGCACGAGTTTCGACCACCAGGGGAACGTGAGCAGCGGGATAGACACGATCGTCGCCGTCCACAGCGCCCACTTCATCCGGCGGCGGGCGAGCGGCGAGGCACACAAGGTTCCAGGCTCGCACGCCCGCTTCTCCTCACCTCGGAGCACGACGAAGCCGAAGCCGAGCGCCAGCACGGTCCCGGCGACGAAGTAGGGCCGCAGCGGCTCGAACGTCGCCGCGAGCCCGGCGCCACTCAGGCCGAACGCGACGGCGACGAGCGGTCCAGCGCAGCAGAGTGTCGACACCACGGCCGCGACAACACCGCCAGCTGCAGCGAGTGCCGTCTTAGTGACCGACTTCGTCATGGTCTTCCAATACCTCCAGGATCGGGCAGTCGTCCGTTGGCCGTCGGGCGGCACAGGCCGCGGCCAGCCGCTCCAGGGTGCGTTTCATGCGCTGGAGGTCGCGGATCCTCTGATGGACGACCTCAATCTTCTGTCTCGTTTTCCGCTCGACGGCATCGCAGGCGGCCCCGTGCCGGACGCGCAGCCCGAGCAACTCCTGGATCTCCTGCAACGAGAAACCGAGCTCCTGCGCGTGCTTGATGAAACGCAGGCGCGCCACCGCGTCATCGGCGTACTGGCGATATCCAGCCGGAGTGCGCCGCGGGGTCGGAAAGAGGCCACGCCGCTCGTAATAGCGGATCGTCTGGATGTTCACGTCAGCCGCGTCCGCGACCTGACCGATGGTCAACGCCATTCCTGAGCTCTCCTTGAGGCTCTAGGACAAGATAGACCTTGTACCAAGGTATATGGTCAAGGGGTGGCACACGCGCCTTGCTACACGGC
>VBKJ01000243.1 GCA_005879795.1 Deltaproteobacteria bacterium | reverse complement strand
GGACGAGCACCTCGGCACCGCGGCCAAGCCCCGGGTCGTGGTGGAGTCAGCCAGCGGTGCGGAGCGCTGGAGCACCATGGGCTGCTCGGAGAACATCATCGAGGCCAGCTGGCAGGCGCTGCGGGATGGATTAGAGCTGCCGCTGCTACGGCGTCAGTCTTCGAAGCCTTCGATATGAAAGGGCCGATGGTGACCACGGTTTTGCTCGGCTTGACGCTGCTGAGTCAATTCGGCGCCCCGGCTGGATCAAACAGAAATGCGCAGTTAGAGCTCAGGCTATACGTCGGCAAGGGAGAGTTCTTTGAACAAGAGCCGATCTACGCCGTGTTCGAGCTGGCCAACAATAGGGCCGACACAGCTTGGGTCTCTCCTTTCGGCATTACGTACCCGGCCTTAGTGCCCGCGCTAACGAACTCAACTGGCTCGCCAGTACCGCGGATCGTGGGCGTGTCGGACTACGTCCCGGGCGTCGGGTGGCGCGGCGTTCCCATTGCACCAGGCGACCGGCTGTACGATACGACCGTATTGCAAGACTGGTGGGGAGAAGCGGATTCGGCCGCGCGAGGGCTGTTCATCAGGCACCTGTTGCCTGGGTCATACGATCTGAGCGCCACGTTCATCTCGGAGGTCGGGCCCGATGCGGGTCGCTCCATCGAAGCTCAGCCCGTGCACTTTTCCATACGCGGCCGGACTACCAGCGAAGAGCCACTTTACCGAGAGGTGAAGTCGTTGACCAGCATGGTTTCGGATCGGGACCAGCGCTCCAGATACCTCGGTGCGCTCCTTGCCTGGGTTTCGAGCAGGCTATCCGCGAAGGATGTCGGAAACCCCTACCTGGCGTTCGTGCTTCATGACGGAGTCCAAATCGCGAAGGCCACGGGCTCGTGGCCCGATGCGGCGAGCGCCGCTCGTCTTGCAAGTTTGCGCGCCGCGGTCGCGGACGAGCAGCGTTCGTTGCCGGCTGGAGCGTACGCGGTCGACGCCGGCTATGCCGATCGCCCAGAGCTCGTACCTCCTCTGGCGCGCGCCTTGGGGCAGTCTCTCGCGGGAGCGGTGGCAGCTCAGCGTGAGAAAGAACATCGAAGCAAGGCGAGGCCGAGGCAGTGAGCCGATGAGGCCGGCGCGAATCGGATGACGACTCGTGGCGGCGGTCACCGCACCATGAAGGGTGCACGCATCTTGCCCCCACGCTGGCGAGGAGCCGATACTATGGGCATGGTCGCCCCCGTTTACTACACTGCCGACATGGTGCGAGCCCTGCCCGAGGACGGTAATCGCTACGAGGTGGTGTACGGGGAGCTGTTGGTGACCCCGGCACCCAGGCTGTGGCATCAGGAGCTGGCGGTGAGGTTGGTCCGGACAGTGAGCGAGTACCTCGAACGTGAGCCTGTCGGCCATCTATTGCCGTCCCCGGCGGACATCTCGTGGACGTCCGACACCCTGGTGCAGCCCGACCTATTTGTCGCCCCGCTCGATCAGGTCCGAACCCTCGACTGGACACAGGTGAAGGACCTCCTCCTGGTGATCGAGGTGCTGAGCCCGTCGACTCTTCGGTACGACCGCTTCACCAAGCGGCGGCTGTACCAGGAGCGCCGAATCCCAAGCTATTGGGCTGTCGACGGGGAGGAGCGCTGGGTCGAGGTTTGGACGCCGGCTGCCCAATTTCCGACCGTGGAGCGGGAGCGCCTGGTGTGGCACCCCGCAGGCGCCCGAGAGGCGTTCAGTCTCGAGCTCCGCGAGCTGTTCCGGCCGATCTGACGGACGGTGCGTCCTCGAATATGGAACGACGTGTCACCATTGCATGGATCTGCGCGACGGTCGCCATACTAGTCCCCACGAGCGGCGCTACACAACAATTGGTTCTCACGGCGGACGTCGGCAAGGCGGAATTCTTCGAAGACGAACCGGTCTACCTGTTGGTGCGGCTGCAGAACGTCGGCACCGATACCGCTTGGACCCATTTCTTCAGCTTGCTCTCCCTGGCGATGACCTTATCCGTCAGACTAGGGCATGGGCACCTCGTCGAGGTGAGCAAACCAATTCTCGACTACCGCTTGGACCCCTCCTGGCGAGGAGAGCCTGTGCCGCCAGGCGCGAGCTTTCTGAAGACGATGGTGCTGCAAGACATCATGGGCGACGAGTGGGACCTCCGCACTCACCTCTTTGCGCATCACCTCGCGTCCGATCAATACGAATTGCACGTCACGTTTCACGCGCATTGGGGAGTGCCCCACACAACGCCTCTCACGCTGGAGGCCGCTCCCATCGTCTTTCAGATCAGAGCGCGCACGAGCTCTGAAGAAAAGGAGGTGAGGCAGCTGGAAGCCATGCGGTACATGGGCTGGGATACAACGCGTGTCGCGGGCCGACCCCGTGCCGAGGGCTACCACGCTTCGCTCATCCAATGGGTTCAGCAGAGGTGGCGCGACCAGCCCGACGATCCGTTTCTGCCGTTCCTGCTCTACAACGGGCTGTCCGTAGTGGGGAAGGTGCTGGAGGAGCAGATCGTGGCGGGCAAGGTGCCGCGGTTCGATCCTGACACTAACGCCGTCGTAAGCCGGCTGCGGATCGCTGTGATCGAGAGGAATAAGCTCTCAACCGCCGGGGCGCACCTCGTGCAAGGGCTAGGCGCGCGACATCCCGACCAACTCGCCATTCTCGCCAAGGAGGTGGGGGCTACACCGAGCGGCGAAATGGCGCGATATCACGCGGAGCAAAACCAGCGTGGTCAACAAGTCAGGAAGCAGCCGCCCCGCTGATCTGTTGACGCGTCACACCGCCACGGGCGTCGTTTCCGCGGGCGTTGCCACAGGAGCAGGAGCCGCGTGCGGGACGACCTTGCGGAACAACGGCCCGCAGCGGTCCCACGAGTCGAGAATCACGCGCCCCTTAGCGCTGCCGGTTTTCGCACAGTGCTCCCGCAGCAGCTCGAGCACGACCTCCTCATCCGACGGCTCGAGCGCCCGCACGGCGACCATGTCGGTGTTGCAGCGTGCCGAGAACGTTTCGGCGTCGTCGAGTACGTAGGCCACGCCGTTCGACATCCCTGCGGCGAAGTTGCGCCCCACGGGCCCGAGCACGACGACGACCCCGGCGGTCATGTATTCACAGCAGTGGGCGCCCGCCCCTTCGATCACGGCGATCACTCCGGAGTT
>VBKJ01000242.1 GCA_005879795.1 Deltaproteobacteria bacterium | reverse complement strand
AGCGATGCGCCGTGGAGCGCTCGAGGGTGGCGAGCGCGGTACGATAGCCGACCAGCGCCTGGACGCGGCTCGCCTCGGCGCTCACCAGCGCCACCTGCGCGTCGGTCAGCTCGATGATGTTTCCGACCCCGGTCTTGTAGCGGCCCTCGGCCAGCGACAGGTTCTCCCGTCCCTGCTCGAGCCCCTTGTCCGCCACGCCGATGCTCTCGGCCTGCTGGCGCAGGTTGAGCAGCGACTGCCGCACCTCGAGGGTCACGTTGTTGCGGGTGCCGTCCTCGGTCGCCCGCAGGTTCTCGAGGTTGGCCTTCGCCTCCCCCACCTGCGCCCTGGTGAGCCCGCCGTTGAAGACGGAGAGGCTGACCAGGCCGCCGAAGATCCAGCTCTGCTGGAGCGGATAGGTCGAGCCGTTCCACGTGACGTTGCTGTTGAGCGCCAGCTTGGGCAGGTAGTCCTTTTCGATCGCCTTGATGCGCTCGATGTCCGCGCGCTCCTGCGCCGCGAGGCTCCGCAGCTCCGGGCGGTTGGCGTAGGCCAGGTCGAGCGCTTCCTCGTCGCTGACCTCGCTCCGTGGCTGCTCGAGCGAGTCCACGATGTCGAAGTCGAGGGGACCCGGGAGGCCGAGCGTGTTGCGCAGGGTCTCCCGCCCGAGGGAGACGTTGTTGCGCGCCGTCAGCTGGTTCAGCTCCGCCTGGGCGAGCTGCACCTGGGCGGTGGTGACGTCGATGCGGGGCGCCAGGCCGACGTCGTGGCGGCCCTCCGCCAGGTCGAGGTGCTTCTGGTTCTGCACCACGGTTTCCTCCGCAACGTCGCGGAGGCGGTAGGCGGCCAGCAGCATGAAGTACGCCTGCTGGACGTTGAAGACGACCGTGTCGTGCTGCGTGTCCGCGTCGGCGGCGAGCGCCTCCGCCGACGCCTGCGCCGCGTGGATGAGCTCGAGGTTCTGGCCGAAGTCGAAGAGCACCTGCGAGAGGGTCGCGCCGGTCGAGTAGAAGGGGAAGGTATTGGCCTTCTTCTCGAGCCCGCCGCTGCCGATGAGCGAGCTTGAGCTCGCGTGCCGGCGGCTCGCCAGGTAGCTCGCCGAGACCTGCGGCAGGTAGGCGGCCGCCGCCTGCCACACGCGCTCGCGGCCGGCGGCGACCGTCGCGGCGGCCGCCCGGAGCGTCGGCTGCTGGCGGAGGGCGATCTCGATACACTCCTCGAGCGTCTTGCGCTCCTGGGCCCGGGCCAGGGCCGGAAGCGCGAGGAAGGCGACCGCGAGGCGCCGGCGCATCACGTCGGCCTCCGGCCGAGGACCCGCCGCACGCGACCGGCGGCGATCGCCTCCCGCGTGAAGACGGACTCCGCGGCGCGCGGGAGGTCCGCGATGGGGAGGCGCTCGCCGCAGCGCGGCACGGGCTGGAGGGCGACGGCGGGGGCTGACATTTAGATTACTGACTGGCTGGTCGGAACCTGCCGGGCGCGGGCGGGCCTGTCAATCCGGCATTTCCGGCGCCGGGCGGGAGGCATGGTCTCAGGCATCACGCCGGGCCTCATCCAGGTTCTTGACGAACGGCCTGACACGAAGGTTGACAATCTCCGGCGCCGAGGCGCCGGCCGCCCGTGTCGAGGAGCGGACGCGATGCGCTACGATGCGGCGTGCTCTTCTTCGCCGACGTGATCGTCCTCCTCGCCGTCGCGACCGCCGGCCTGATCGCCGGGCGCGCGCTCGGGCTGCCGGCGATCCTCGCCTACCTGGTGGCGGGCGTGCTGGTGGGCCGGGCGGGCTCGCTCTCGTGTCGCACTCGGAGGCGATCGGCGAGCTCGCCGAGCTGGGCGTGGCCCTCCTCCTCTTCGGCGTCGGGATCGAGTTCTCGCTCGAGCGGCTCCGGCGCATCCTCCCCCGCATGATCGCGAGCGGGACGCTGCAGGTGGCGGGCACGGTGGGGGCGACGGCGCTCGGGTTCCGTGCGCTCGGGCTCTCCTGGCCGGCGGCCCTCCTCGCGGGCACGACCGCGCTCGCCGCGGTCCTCGTGCTGGCACGTGCGGTGCTGCCGCGCGCGCTGGCGCTCGTGGCGCGCGCCCGCACGCCGGAGCTCTTCCCGCTGGCCGCGCTCGTCGTCGCCTTCGGCACCGCGCTCGGCGCCGCGCGGCTCGGGCTCTCGCTGCCGATCGGCGCCTTCCTCGCCGGGCTCGCGTCCGGGAGCCGCTACGCGCACCAGGTCTTCGCCGAGCTGCTCCCGCTCCGCGACGCGTTCGTCGCGATCTTCTTCACCAGCATCGGGATGCTCTTCGAGCCCGCGGCGATCGCGCGCGAGCCCATGCTGCTGGCCGGCATGGTCGCCGCCGTGCTCTTCAAGGGCGCGCTCACCGCGGCGATCGTCGCGGTGCTCTGGCGCTCGGCGCGCCTCGCCCTCCTGACCGGCTTCGGCCTGGCGCAGATCGGCGAGTTCTCGTTCGTGCTCGCGCGCCAGGGCGGCGTGGCAGGCGTGATCTCGGAGGGGCTCGCGCAGGCGTTCTTCGGCGCCGCCATCCTGACCATGGCCGCCACGCCCTTCCTCATGCGCGCCGCGCGACGGCTCGCGCTCGTGGGCGCGGCCGCACCCGCCGGGGGCGGGGCGCCGGACCTCGCCGACCACGTGCTCGTGGTCGGCTACGGCGTCACCGGCCAGGCCGTCGCTCGCGTGCTCCGCGAAACGGGCCTGCCGTTCGTCGCGGTGGACCTGGTGGCGGACGCGGTCGAGGCCGGGCGGCGCGAAGGGATGCCGGTGCGCTTCGGCGACGCCTCGCGGCGCGCGGTGCTGGAGGAGATGGCGGCCGAGCGGGCGCGCGCGGCCGTGGTCGCGGTGGGCGACCCGGCAGCCACGCGCCGGATCGTCTCGCAGCTCCGGCAGACGAACCCGACGGCGCGCATCCTCGTGCGCGTGCGCCGGGTGGGCGAGATCGAGGAGCTGGAGCGGCTCGGCGCCGACGAGGCGATCCCGTCCGAGTTCGAGACCTCGATCGAGCTCTTCGTGCGGCTGCTGACCCACCTCGGTGTGCCGCGGCACGTCGTGCGCGTGCAGGAGTCG
>VBKJ01000241.1 GCA_005879795.1 Deltaproteobacteria bacterium | reverse complement strand
GGTCTCGATCGATGATCCGCTGGTGTTCCTGAGCCAGCCGGATTCGATCCTGCTGCCACGAAGCTTTGCCGCGCCGCGCGGGCTCGACGTGGGCGCGATACTCGAGCTCGAGACGCCGACCGGCCGGCGCTGGTTCACGGTGCGAGGCCTGATCGAACCCGAGGGCATGGGGCGGGTGCACGGTGGGAACCTCGTCGTGATGGATATCTTCGCTGCGGAGAAGGCGTTTACCCGTCCGGGACTCATCAACCGCGTGGACGTCGTGGTCGCACGCGATCGGGACGTCGCCACCGTTCGGAAGGCTCTCGCGTCCGCGCTTCCCGAAGGCCTTCGGGTGACCGCTCCCGCGCAGCGGAAAGTCGACCTACATCGCATCATGCGATCGGTGCAGGTCATGCTGCAGGGAGTGAGCCTGCTCGTCCTCCTGGCGGCGTTTCTCATCGTCTTCAACCGCCTCTCAGCGGTGTTCGAGGCGCGCATCTGGCAGGTCGGGGTGATGCGCGCGATGGGGCTCCGGCCGAGAGACGTTTGGCTCGAGCTCCTGGCGGAGAGCTCGCTCATCGGGGCGGCGGGCGTGGCCGTCGGCCTCGCCTCGGGAGTCGGGCTCGCGCGGCTCATGCTGCCCGTCCTCGCGACCACCACAGCGCTGGCGTCGAAGCTGACTGTGCCCTCCGCGCGCTTCACCGTGGGCTGGGGCTCGCTCGCCACCGCGGCGATCCTGGGTGTCGGCGCGACGCTTCTCGCGGCGGCGCTGCCCGCCTGGCGCGCGGCGCGCACGTCCACCGCCGCGGTGCTCGGCGGCGATAGTGCTCGAGCGCTGGACGCGCGCCGCTCCGTGGGGCCTGGTCGCGACCTTCCTCCTAGCCTTCGGCGCGGCCTTCGCCGCCCGTCCGCTCGCCGAGGTCCTCCGCAGCGCGTGGCTCCGCGAGCGGATTGCGTCCGCGAGCCCGACGCTCCGGCTGGCGGTGGCCGCCCTCGGCCGTAACCCGCGCCGGACTGCGCTCACGGTGGCGACGCTCGGGATTGGGTTCGCCGTCGTCACCTGGCTCTGGGTGTTGGCCAACAGCGTGGAGCAGTCCGTGATCCACGTCATGCCGGGCATCTTCCGAGCAGATCTGGTCGTCGGCTCGGTGCGGATCTCCGGCGGCTACGTGGAGGCGCCGCTGGACGAGAGCGTGATACGGGAGATCGAGCAGACGCCGGGAGTGGCGCTGGTCGTCGGGGAACACTCCATCGACTGGCACTACGCTGACGGGCCCATCGCGATAAACGCGGTCGACGCGCGTTTCTTCCTCGATCCGAGGTTCGAGCGCTGGTCGCTCGTCGGCTCCGCCGTGCCCGACGTGTGGCGCTCGCTGGCGGCGGGCGAAGCGGCGATCGTGTCGACCAACCTCTCGCACAACCTCGGGATCGGACTGGGCGACGTCCTCGAACTCGAAACCCCGAGCGGACCGCTCACGCTGCGGGTAGGCGGGATGGTCGACGACTTCCTCTCTCCTCGGGGCACGGTGCTGATGTCCCGGGAGCTCTACGAGCGCCACTGGCACGATACGCAGATCACACACGCACTCGTCCGCACCGACCCGGGGGCGGATACAGGCGCGGTCCGCGCCGCCATCGCGGCGGGAGCGGGGGCTCGGTTCAGCCTGAGGGTCCTCAGCGTTGGTGAGCTGATCGACTGGTTTGCGGCCCAGGTCCGGCGGGCCTTCGGGGCGGTCTTTGCGCTCGCCGGCATGGTGCTCGTCGTCGTGGGCTTCGGGGTCGCCGATACCATCGCGGCCGGTGTCCTCGAGCGCCGGCGCGAGATCGCTGCGATGGGTGCGCTCGGTGCGCGGCGGTGGCGTCTCGCGCGCATCATCCTCGTCGAGGCGTCTCTCATCGGCGCGTGCGGAGGGATTCTCGCGCTCGCGGTCGGCTTCCCCCTCGGTCTCTTGTGGGTGAAGATGACGTTTCCCGACCTCGTCGGCTGGACGCTCGAGCTGCACGTCCCCGGCTTCTACTTCGCGGTGGTGAGCGCCGTGGCCGTGGCCGTATGCCTGGCGGCGGCGCTGCTCCCCGCCTACCGGTCGGCCCGCATCGAGCTCGGACCCGCGCTTCGCTACGAGTGACCGCCGTGTGCGAGCCACCCGGCCGAGCGGAGCAGCGCCAGCTCGCACGTCACGCCGGGTCCGAAGGCCATCATGACGCCGAGCGTGCCCGCGCGCGGTGGGGCGGAGCGCTGGAGCTCGCGAAGGATGAAGAAGACCGTGGCGGACGAGAGGTTCCCGAACCGCTCCCAGACGTCCCATGTGGGCCGGAGCGCCCCGTCGGACAGCCCCAGAGCGTCCGCCGCGGCATCGAGTATCTTCGGTCCGCCAGGATGCACGATCCAGAAGCCGATGTCGCGGAGACCGAGGCTGTTTCGCTCGAGGAACCCGATCACGGTCTGCCGGAGACGTGCGCACACGAGGTCCGGGAGTGCCGGCGAGAGCACGAAGCGAAAGCCGGCCCCGGTGAGGTGCATGCCGAGCTGGTCGAGGCTGTCCGGCCAGAGCGCGCTAGCGCTCGAGAGGATCGCGGGTCCGGATGCGCCCTCCGCCGCCGTGAGCACGGCGGCCGCCGCGGCATCCCCGAAGAGGATGCTTCCCAT
Source organism: Deltaproteobacteria bacterium (assembly GCA_005879795.1). Taxonomy (NCBI): domain Bacteria; kingdom Pseudomonadati; phylum Myxococcota; class Myxococcia; species Deltaproteobacteria bacterium. Next base: position 2,640 of record VBKJ01000241.1, on the reverse strand, counting down.
GACGTCGCTCGGCGTCGGCTCGGCCACCTGAAGGCAGAGGGAGCACGGCTCGACGCTCACTATGAGCGCGCAGCCGTCTGCGTTCGGTCGCACGAGCGCGGTTGCGAGACCGAGCGCTGCGACGCCACCCGAGCAGCCCAGCTCCGTGATGGGGATGCGGCGCACGGTGGCGTCGAGCTCCAAGTGCGAGACGAGGTACGCATCCAGCGATGGCAGCATGTAGCCCGTGCACGAGATCGAGATGATCGTGTGTACACTCTTCGGATCGATCCCGGCCGTCACCAGCGCGTCACGGGCGGCGGCCTCTCCGAGGGCGACCGCCTGGCGCTCGTAGTCCTGGGCACGCTCGCCGAGCGTGTTGCGCCGAAGCAGTTCCCCGACGGGAACCACGAGGTGGCGGCGGCGTATCCGCGAGGCGTCGACGAGTTGTTGCCAGCGTTCCCGGTCGGCCGTGAGCGGCGGGAGGACGGCCTTGGTCTCCTCGGCGCTGAGGACATGCGGGGGCAGCGCCGTGCCGACGCTCTGCAGTTGGGCCACTCGAACTCGCTTGATGCAGCGCCCTGCGCTTGCACCGTCGGGTGCCACTACCCCTGCGGGATCGGCCACGCTATCGCTTCACGCCATGGATGCGGCACACGCATGCGGGCTAGAGCCCGCGCGGACTGCTCGCGCGCTGGAAGGGCGGGCGCTGCCGAGGTAGGGAGGCGAGAGATGAACCTGCGCTCGGCCGTCATGCTCGAGCACGTCAGCAAGCGCTTCGGGACCGGCCCGCGGAGCGTCGCAGCCCTGACGGACGTCTCGTTGCGCATCCCGTCCGGCGAGTACCTCTCGGTCATGGGGCAGAGCGGCTCCGGGAAATCGACGCTCCTGAACCTGATCGCCGGGCTCGAGGTCCCGACCTCGGGGCGGGTCGTCGTCGATGGGCGGGACCTCTGGGCGCTCTCCGAGAACGCGCGCAGTGACGTTCGGCTGTGGCACATCGGTATCGTGTTCCAGAACTTCAACCTCTTTCCGAACCTCACGGTCGATGAGAACGTGTCCTGGCGGCTGGAGTTTCAAGGCGTTGGCGCTCGCCAGGCGAGAGCGAAGGCCTCTCGCGTGCTCGAGGAGGTCGGGATCGAGCCGGGCGCGCACGGGCGGCTCCCGGGCGAGATGTCGGGCGGAGAGCAGCAACGGGCGGCCATTGCGCGGGCCCTGGTGACCGAGCCGCGTCTCCTCCTCGCCGACGAGCCGACCGGCAACCTCGACTCGCGCACGGGAGAGACCATTCTCAACTTGCTGCGACAGCTCAACACGGAGCGCTCGCTGACCGTCGTGATGGTGACCCACAGCGCCTACGCAGCGAGCTACGGTCACCGAACCATCGAGCTGCGCGACGGACGGATCGAACGGGATGTGCAGGCGCGACCGACCGCGGCACAGGAAGTCCGGCCTCGGGAAGTGCCTCCCGAGACCGCCTGATCCGCGAGAGCGCGAGGATACGGGCATCTCAGTGAGGGCGAGAATCGAAATCGTCACTCGACCGTGTCGCTGACGCATGATCCGGATCTCCCCGAACTGGAGCCCATACGCGCGCGCCAGCCCCGGGTAGCCGTCCGCCCGCTCCTGGAACTCGTAGCCGAAGCCGGCGCGCCATTCGCCCGGGTGCTTCGCCAGGTCGGAGATCGTCCGCACCTCCTCCGCGTCCCTCCGCACCACCAACGCGAACGCGTTGTGAACCCGAGCGGCGCCGGCCCTGAGCGGAGCATCCTGGCCGACGCACTAGACGCGCCGTTCCCGACAGCCACTGCCTACTGCCGCGCCTTCCGCTGGATCGTGCTCCCCACGCCTCGCACCTCGGCGACGGTGAAGACCGTGCAGAGGGCTCCGTACGGCGCACGAAGGCGGCGAGGAGGCTCGACATCACCTCCGGCTGCGTGACGTAGCACTCGGGATCAGACCACCCGCGCCGAGCGTCTCGTCGTCCGGGTGGGGCGCGATCACGAGAGCCGCTCCCCGCGCTCCACGGAAACGGACGGCGCCAGCGGGCGCCGGCAGCCGACCGGCAGGGCCGCGACGAGGATCATTGCGAACCGCAGCGCTGTACCTAACGGTCGGGGCCGAACCAGAGGAGATGGGCAGTGCGAATCCACCTGGTTCAGGTGCGGTGGCTACGACGCCGTATGGAGCTCACGCACAACTTCGCGCGACCCCCGGTGCCCCCCATCCACCTCATAGTTCATCCTCCTCATCCGCTCCGCCGAGATCTTCCCCCCCAACCCCTCCAGCGCCGCTGCGAGCTTCGGGTACCTCTCCAGCACCACCCGCCTCACCACCGGCGCCGCCTCGTACGGCGGAAAGTACCCCCGATCATCCACCAGCACCTTCAGCTTCAGGCTCTCGATCTGCCCGTCCGTCGCGTTCCCCGCCACCACGTCCACCTGCTGATCGACCAGCGCCCGGTACAGCAGCCCCAGGTCCATGATCCGGATCTCCGTGAACTCGAGCCCGTACGTCCGCGCCAGCCCCGGGTACCCGTCCGCCCGCTCCTTGAACTCGTAGCCGAAGCCGGCGCGCCACTCGCCCGGGTGCTTCGCCAGTTCGGAGATCGTCCGCACCTCCTCCGCGTCCCTCCGCACCACCAGCGCGAACGTGTTGTCG
>VBKJ01000240.1 GCA_005879795.1 Deltaproteobacteria bacterium | reverse complement strand
GCGCCTCGTGCGGCTGCAGCGGGCGGGACGCGACGCGCTCGGGCGCCTGGTGCGCGAGCACGGCATCGACTGCGCGTGGAGCGAACGCGGGCGGCTCCACGGCGCGGCCGGCGACGTCGGGATGCGGGAGCTCGAGCGCTTCTGCCGGGGACTCGAGGCCATGCGAGAGCCGTACGCGTCGCTCGACGCACCCACGCGTGAGCGCGTCATGGGGACGCGGTACTACAGCGCCGCCGTGCGTACCCCTGGGACGGTGCTCGTCCAGCCCGCGGCGCTCGTGCGCGGGCTTGCCGCCGCGCTGCCGCCGAACGTCGACCTGCTCGAGGAATCGCCCGTGCTCGCCATGCGTCTCGGCGCTCCGCACCGCCTCGAGACGCCGGAGGGCGCCGTGGTGGCGCCGCGGCTGCTCCTCGCGACGAACGGCTACACGCCCGCCGTGGGGTTCCTCGCGCGGCGCGTCTTCCCGCTCTTCACGTTCGCGAGCCTCACGCGGCCACTCACGGCCGCCGAGCAGGCCCTCGCCGGCGCCGAGCCCGAATGGGGCCTCGTGCCCGAGGAGCGGATGGGATCGACCGTGCGGCGCACGCGCGAGCAGCGGCTCCTCGTGCGGAACACGGTCCGCTACGCGCCCGAGCTCGCGGTCGGTGCCTCGGCCTACCGGGAGATCGCCGCCATCCATCGTCGGGCGCTCGAGGCCCGATTTCCCGCCCTGCGCGCACTCGAGATCGAGTTCACGTGGGGCGGCGTCATGGGCGTGACCCTGAACGGCGCGCAGTTCTTCGGACGCATCGCCGAGAACGTGCTCGCCTCGGTCGCATACAACGGGGTCGGCATCGCGATGGGAACGGTGTCCGGCATGCTCCTCGCCGACCTCGCGGTCGGTGCGGACTCCGAGCTGCTGCGGGACCTCCGGGCGCTGCCGGGACCAGCGTGGATCCCGCCCGAGCCGCTCCTCGGGATCGGCGTGCGAGCGACGCTGGCGCGGCTCCAGCGGCGAGCCGGCCGGGAGCTCTGAGGGCGCCCCGCCGGGACGAGCCCTCGGCTTAGCGGGGTCTAGCGGTCCTCGCGGTCGGGCTTCTTCCCGAACAGCGCGTCGAGGGCGGCGCGCGCGCCGCTCGCGCTCGTGGCTGCCGGCCGCGGGGTGGACGCCGGGCGAAACCAGTCGCAGAAGTTCCCCTGTTCCTTGTCGGCGACCCGCTCGGCCCGGGGCTCGCGGCAGTCGTTGGCGAGGCCGGGCGCGTAGAAGTCGCAGTTCCGGCAGCAGTGGAGGAACGCGGCGCAGCGAGCGCAGACACCGCGGACCGGCACCCGCTGGCCGTCGAATGGCGTCCCGCAGCGGTAGCACTGCATGCGCGTCTCCCTCATCGTCGACGAGGCGGTCCGGCGCAAGCGCCTGGACTCGGCGGGCGGCGCCGTGCTTGGATGCGCCATGCGGACGAGCCGCGCCGTCGTGCAGACCGCGCCGCGCCGCCTGGAGCTGCGCGAGCTGCCCGTCCCCGAGATCGACGACGACAGCGCGCTGCTCCGCATCGAGGCGTGCGGCATCTGCGGGAGCGACGCCGAGCAGTACGCCGGCGTCCTGCCCGTGCGCCTGCCCGTCGTGCCCGGCCACGAGCCGCTCGGCGTGATCGAGCGCATCGGCGACCGGGCGGCGAAGCGCTGGGGCGTCGACGTCGGCGACCGCGTCGCGGTCGAATCGATCATCCGCTGCGGCCACTGCCGCGCCTGCATCGGCGGCCGCTACCAGCTCTGCCGCGGGCGCGGCGGGCTCTTCGGGCACGGCTACGTCCCGCTCGACCGCCCGCCCGGCCTGTGGGGCGCGTACGCCGACTACATGTACCTCGATCCGCTCTCGATCGTGCATCGGGTGCGCAAGGACATCCGGGCGAGCCTCGCGGTCATGTTCAACCCGCTCGGCGCGGGCTTCCGCTGGGCGGTCGAGATCCCCGCCACCGGACCGGGCGACAGCGTGCTCGTGCTCGGCCCCGGGCAGCGCGGGCTCGCGAGCGTCGTCGCCGCGCGCGCGGCAGGCGCCGACACGATCATCGTGACCGGCCTCTCGCGCGACGCGAGGAAGCTCGCACTCGCGCGCGAGCTCGGCGCCGATCACGTGATCGACGTCGAGCGGGAGGACGCCCGCGCGCGTGTGCGCGAGCTGACCGGCGGGCGCGGGGCGGAGGTGGTGATCGAGGTCACCGCCAACGCGCCCGAGCCGGTGGCCGAGGCGCTCCACTACGTGGCAGCGGGCGGGCGCATCGTGCTGGCCGGAGTGAAGGGGTTGAAGGCCGTGCCCGACTTCGTGAGCGACCTGGTCGTCGTCAAGGAGATCACCATCCGGGGCGCGTTCGCCGTCACCAGCCGCGCCTACGAGTCCGCCATCCGGCTCATCGAGTCGGGCCGCGTCCCGCTCGAGAAGATGCACACGCACGACTTCCCGCTCGAGGACGCCGAGCGCGCGATCCAGACCCTCGCCGGCGAGCTGCCCGGCGAGGCGAGCATCCACTCGTGCGTGGTGCCGTAGTCGACCGTGGTCCCGCATTCGACGACATGGCCCCTCGCCGCTGTGCCCGGCCGCCACCACCCAGGCCCCCACGCCCTGTTCGGAGACTTCCCGGGCGCCGTTGCGCGCAAATTTCATTGACAGGCGCTTTGTCCGCAACGTATTTCAGCTCCGGAGGGTGGTCCAGGCTCCGGAGCGTAGTCCGGGGATCTTCAGCCCGGCGGGGCGCAGGGGGGACGTCGAGTATGGGGCGTTCGGTCACCTTCGGGCCTTTATCCGATGCCCCGTCAGGAGGGTTCCACGCAGCCAGCAGCCTACGCGCGGCGATTGGTCTCCTGGTTCTTGCCGGGCTTGCTGCGTCGCCGGCAAGCAGCGCGCCCC
>VBKJ01000239.1 GCA_005879795.1 Deltaproteobacteria bacterium | reverse complement strand
GGCGGCCGCGGATACGCCGCTCCAGCCGGGTCGCGCCAAGGCGTCGACGAACTGCGCCGCCGTCTGGAACCGGTCCGCGGGCAGCTTGGCCAGTGCCTTGAGGACCGCGGCCTCGACGTGCGGGGGGACGGACTCCCGCAGCTGTCGCAGCGGCCGCGGTCGGTCGGTCACGACCTTGGCGATCACGGACTGCACCGTCGGTCCGGTGTGCGGCGGCTCGCCGGCGAGCATCTCATACAGGACCGCGCCGAGGGAGTAGATATCGCTGCGGGCGTCGATGACGCGGTCGCCCGTTGCCTGCTCGGGGCTCATGTACTGCGGCGTGCCGAGGGACAGCCCCGTTTCCGTGAGCCGCGAGCCCGCGGCGGCGGTGAGCGCGAGTGCGATGCCGAAGTCCGCCACTACCGCCTGGCCGTCCTGGAACAGGATGTTCTCCGGCTTGATGTCGCGGTGGATCACCCCGTGGCGATGCGCGTAGTCGAGCGCACTGGCGACGCTACTGGCCAGTCCGACCGCCTCCTCGATCGGCAAGTGCTTCTCTCGCTCGAGGCGGTGCCGCAGCGATTTGCCCTCCACGTGCGGCATCACATAGTAGATCAGGCCGCCTGCCTGGCCGGAATCGAACAACGGCAGGATGTGCGGGTGCTGCAGATGGGCGGTAACGCGGATCTCACTCAGGAAGCGCTCGATCCCGAGCACCGCGGCGAGCTCGGGGCGCAGCACCTTCAGGGCGACTTTGCGATCGTGCTTCAAGTCCCTGGCGAGATACACGGTCGCCATGCCACCGGCACCGATTTCACGCTCGATAGTGTAGTGCTCGGCGAGGGCCGCCCCGAGACGTTCGAGCGCATCGGACATGGCGTTCCCAAGGTACCGCCCGGTGAAATGAGCGGCCAGCGTGAGCCATCAGAGGAGCCGAGGCCGCATCGGGGAACCCTGGACGCCGGAATATAGTTGCATATACACATAGTTTCCCGGTAACCCTTACTGAGGTTTGATGCCATGACCGCCTCTACCAGCGCCGCTCCTCGCTTTCCCCGAGCCGCGGGCGTCCTTGTGATCGCCTGGCTCGCCCTGGCGCTTGTCGCCGGGGGCACGGGCTTCCTCGTCCGGCTGCCGTTCCCGGGGCCCCAGCTGATCTTCCTCGGGCTGTTTGCCGCCACGCTCGTCGCCGTGACCGTCGTCCCCGCGCTGCGCGCCTGGGTCGACGCACTGCCGCTCCGCACCCTCATCGGCATTAACGCGTTCCGCTTCGTCGGGATCACCTTCTTGGTCCTCGCCGCCCGGGGCGAGATCGACCCCGTGTTCGCAGCTCGCGCCGGCTGGGGCGACATCGCCACGGCCGCGCTGGCGCTCATCCTCGTCGCGGCGGGCGAGCCGCGCACGCCGCTTCGGCGCGGCCTCACGCACACCTGGAACGCGCTCGGGTTCTTGGACCTCGTGGTCGCGGTCGCCACCGCCACGGCGGTCACGCTGCAGGGCTCTACGCCGGGCGTCGCGCCGGTGCTGTACCTGCCGCTCGTGCTGATCCCGACCTTCGTGGTGCCGGTCTTCCTCGCGAGCCACGTCATCATCTTCCGCCGGCTGCGAGGTGCGACCCATGGCGCGTGAGTCGCTGCCCCGTCTCGCCTGCGCGTGCGCCAGCCTGCGGCGCACCGCGCGGGTGGTGACACAGCTGTACGAAACGGAGCTTCAGGGCACGGGCCTGCGGGTTACGCAGTTCACGCTGCTGCAAGCGCTAGAGCAAATGGGGGGGGCAGCCACGCAGGGGGCGCTGGGCCGGCTGCTGGCCCTCGACGCGACGACATTGAGCCGCACGCTGCCCCCGCTCGAGCGCGCCGGCTGGATCCGGGCCGCCGCGGGACGGGACCGCCGCGAGGTGCGTTGGAGCCTTACGCCCGCCGGGCGGCGCCGGCTCGCGAGCGCGCTTCCCGCCTGGGCACGAGCCCAAGAGCGACTGCGCGCCGGGCTGCCCGCCAAACAGTGGAAGATGTTGTTCCAGGATCTCGCCGCCGTCGCCGCCGCGGCGGGGTGATGCGGCACCGCAACACACCACCTCCTTCCGAAAATTGACGTTGCAACTCGAAGCGCGTTTTTAGCGATTGACACGTGTCGCGCGGCGCGCTCTTTTTTTGACGCCGTCTCACGCTTGTGCTCGCTCCTCCGGCCGTCGAGCGTCACGTGCGTAAGGTTTTTTTGCTCGAACAGTGTGAAGGGTTATCAGGTCCGGTGCCGCAACTGGCAGCGGGCCCGTCTTCGTTCGCATCCGCTTCCCAGGAGGACTCATGAGGGTGCCGTTCAGGCTCTGCGTCCGCGCCGCCGTCCTGGCGTTGGCGCTCGTCGCGCCGTTACCAGGGATGGCGCTCGCACAAGAGCCCACACACGTGGTCGGTCAGGTGCAGGATTCGAGCACCCAGAAGCCGCTCGCAAGCGTCCGGGTGACCGTCGTCGGTACCTCCGTCGAGACCGTGACGGACGCGAACGGTCGCTACGCGCTCGATGTGCCGGCGGGGCACGACAGCCTTTCCTTCCGGCGCATCGGGTACCGGCCCGTGGTGCGGAGGGTCGAGCCCGTCGTCGACGTCGCCATGCGGTTTCAGGCGGTGGAGCTCGAGGCGGTATCCGTGACCACGGCGCTCGGCATCGAGCGCGAGCAGCGGACGCTGCCATACGCCGCGCAGACCATCTCCGGGGCCCGCTTGACGCAGGTGCCTTCGACGAATGTGCTGTCGACGCTGCAGGGCAACGTGGCTGGCCTGTACGTGACGAATTCGAGCAATCCGTTCGGCTCCGCGCGTGTCGTCGCGCGCGGCGGGGGCTCGATCTTGGGCCAGAACCAGCCGTTGATCGTCGTG
>VBKJ01000238.1 GCA_005879795.1 Deltaproteobacteria bacterium | reverse complement strand
CCCCCGCCGGCTGCTCGGCGCCGAACAGTATCAGGCGCGCCAGGGCGCTCGGCACGGCGAGGCCGAGGAGGTGGCCAGGGCGCTCCCGGACTGCCGGGCGCGACGGGCACGGCTGCTCGACCTGGCTGTTGACGGCACGGTGTCGAAGGCGGTGTTTGCCGACCGGGATGCGCCCCTGGCGGCGGCTGGCGCGGCGGGCCGACGTGCTCGCCAAGGCGGTCGCTGGGAGCGCCGCTCAGGCCGCCCGGGCGCGCGCCGTTGAGGCGCAAGCGCGGCTGCTGCGGATTTCGGCGATCGTGATCAGCCAGATCGCTCCATCGTGATCACCAAGATCGGTGATCGTGATCGGAGCGCAGCGACGCTGGTTGGTCAGGTCATGAGCTGGGGCTCGCCTCCTTTCTGCGCGACGGTCCCTTTAGCGCAATCCGGTGGGCCGGGTGAAGGAGCCGGTCACAGAGCGCATCAGCCAGAGTCGGATCCGCGACGTAATCGTGCCACTTCGGCGGCGGGAGCTGGCTGGTGATGATGGTGGCGCGGGTGCCCGTGCGGTCCTCCAGGATCTCGAGCAGGTCCCGGCGTCCGTGGTCCGGGAGGGGGCCGACCGCAAAATCGTCCAGGATGAGGACGTCGACGCGGGCGAAGCGGGCGAGGAGGCGGATGTAGCTCCCGTCAGCATGGGCGAGCGTGAGTTCCTCGTAGAGCCGCGGGACGCGGCGGTAGAGGGCGCGGTAGCCCCTGCGGCACGCCTGCTGGGCGAGGGCACACGCCACGTAACTCTTCCCGGTGCCCGTCGCCCCGCTGATCAACAGGTTGTGGTGCTCATGGACCCAGCGGCAGGTGGCGAGCTGGCGGAGGAGGGCCTTGTCGAGCTCGCGGCGCGGCTCGTAGTCGATGTCCTCGACACACGCCTGGCTGAGGCGGAGCTTCGCCTCGCGCAGCGCGTTGGCCAGGCGGCGATTCTCACGGGCGAGCCATTCGGCCTCGACCAGGAGGCCGAGCCGCTCGTCGAACGGGACGGCGGCGAGCGCCGGGTCCTGCTGCTGGGCGAGCCAGGCGGTGGCGAAGGCGTCGAGCCGCAGGGCCTTGAGCTTCTCGAGGGTCGGTTCGGTCAGCATGACGGCCTCCCTTCTGCGAGGATGCTAGACGACCGCATTAGCGCCCCGTACCGCCCCGCGCCGGGCGCGGGAGGACCCGACCTACGCACGGACGCCTGCGGGTTTTCGGCTGGGCAGGGCGCATCGGCCGTTCCTTCAGTGGTAGTAGTCGCGGCCCCGGATATTCTCGTGGACGACGGGGGCGGCGGCCGGTGGGGCGCCGGGCGGCACGCGATCGAGGCCGCGCTTGAGGATCGCCGCCACGTGCCGGTAGGAGCGGGCGCCGGCGGCGAGCGCCCGGCCACACGCCGCCTCGAGCCGCGCGGGGTCGTAGCGCTTGGCGAGCCGGAGGATCCCCAGGCAGGAGCGGTAGCCCTGCTCGGGATGGGGCCGGTCGGCCAAGATGGCGGTCACGAGGGCCGCGGTCTGTGGGCCGATCGTGGTTGCCCAATCCACGAAGCGCGACGGGCGCCAGCCCGCATGCGCCTGATGTGCCTTGGGCATGTGCGCGGTCAGTGTCGTGTGACGGCCGCGCTCGAAGCTGCGGCGGTGCGCGGCGACCCGCTGGCCGCGGTGGAAGATCTCGACCGCCGTCGCTGTCAGGCGCACGTCGAGGCGCTCGTGGAGTGGGACGAGGGTATACGGGACCGAGTAGAAGTGGTGGTCGACGGCGACGTGGTAGTCGACGTTGACGCCGGCCGTGAGCCACTCGGCGTACTCGAAGGGCTCGGCCGGGAGGGGGCGCAGGTGCGGCCGCTCGAGGCGCTCGAAGAGATCGCGGCGGCTCGCGCCACCGTAGTGCCGCATCGGCTTGGCGTTGAGCGCCGCGAGGAGTTCCGCGATCCGCTCGTTGAGCGCCGCGAGCGTGTAGAAGGTCTCGTGCCGCAGGCGCGCCACGATCCACCGTTCCGCGACTTGGACACCGACTTCCGCGATCGCCTTGTCGCGCGGCTTCGCGGGCCGCGCGGGGAGGATCGTCGTGCCATAGTGCGCGGCGAGCTCGGCGTAGGTGCGCTGGATGCCGGGTTCGTAGCGGCACGGGATCGTGACCGCGCTCCGCAGCTGGTCGGGGACCACGGCCCGCGGCACGCCCCCATAGAAGGCGAACGCGCGCGTGTGGCTCGCGATCCAGTCCGCGAGCTGCTGGCTGGCGGTCGCCTCGGCGTAGGTGTAGCTCGACGCGCCGAGCGCCATCAGGAAGAGCTCGACGGGGATCCGTTCCCCGGTGGCGGGGTCAGTGAGGGAGGGCGTCTTGCCCGCGTAGTCGACGAAGCCCTTCTCGCCGCCGCGGTGGACCTGGCGCATGGTGAGCCGCCGGCGCCGCAGCCAGTGCCGATAGATGTCGCAGAACTGCGTGTAGCGGTAGCCGTCAGGGTGCCGCTCGAGGTACTCGAGATGCAGGAGCTCGAGGGTCACGCCGGGCTTGCGCCGCTCGGTGTGGAGGTAGACGCAGTCGGGCTGCGGCCGCGGTCGGACCGTGCCCGGCGGCCGCGGGTACAGGCGCGCCTCGAGCGCGGTGTCGTCTGCGAGCGCCACCACCTGGGCCCACGTCAGTCCCACCTGCCGGGCGCGGCGGAGCGTCTCGCCGACCGCCCCGACACTCACGCCCACGCTCTGGGCCACGGCCCGGTTGCTGCACCCGAGCAGCCACTTCTGGCGCAGAATCTCTCGCGTCTTGCGCATGGATAGTCGCTCCGTCGCCATCACCCCTCCTCCTCTGGCGGGAGGGGTGTAGGTGCCGACTACCCAGCGTCGCGCGGCGCTCGGTCGACCCCTCCCGGCTCGGGAGGGCCTACCACGGGGTGATCACGATGACCGATCTGCGCGATCACGATGACCGATCTGCCTGATCACGATCCCGATCTCAGCGATCACGATCGGCCGATCCCAGTGATCGCGATCCGCCGATCTACGCGATCACGATGGGCCGAAACCCGCACGCCCAGATCGACCTGGTGAAAGCACCACGGAGGGGTGGTCGTGATGGCCGATGTGCCGCAGGATGCGCAGCGACGGACGGCGAAGCGCCGGCTTGCGTTGGTCCTGAGCTTCGTGAACGGGGAGACGTCGGTCGCCGAGGCCTTGGAAGTACGGGCTGACCTTGGCCGAGGTC
>VBKJ01000237.1 GCA_005879795.1 Deltaproteobacteria bacterium | reverse complement strand
GCTCCTCGCCGAGGGCCTCGATCCCGCGCCGCGCATCGCCGTGCTCAAGGGACTTGGCTACGGGTGGGCCACTGTACTCGTCAAGCGCGAGCCGTTCACCCGCGATGAGGTCGCGGTGCTCGGGGACTTCGCGAGCCGCTATCGCTTCCCGCTCCTCTACGACCCGCTCGCACCGTCGAGCGACGGCTTCGACCAGGTCATCCGCGGCGGCGCGGAGCGCGACGGCGACCTGGATCTCCGACCGGCGACGGACGACTGGCCCTTCTTCTTCCTGAGCCTTCGGTGGCGCAGCCTGCCCCGCATCCTCGGCCGGCAGTCGAGCCCCCTCCTCAATCCGCTCGGCTTCCTGATCGCGAACCTGCTCGGCCTGGCGCTACTGGCCGTTGTCCTGATCGGCTGGCCGCTTTGGCGCCTGCGCGGCGCGTGGCGCGCGACGCGGGGCAAGGCCGCGGCGGTCGCCTATTTCGCAGCGCTCGGCGTCGGATTCATCCTCGTCGAGGTGGCCCTCATGCAGCGCTTCACGGTCTTCCTCGGCAATCCCGTCGTCGCGGTCGCGACCGTGCTCGCCGCGCTCCTGGTCGCCTCCGGGGTCGGCAGCTATGCCGCGCGCTCGGCCCGTGGTCTGCGCACGCTGCCGCTCGCGGTCGGCTGGATCGTCGTCGTCCTGCTCTTCTTCGCCTCACCGCTGTTCGGCCGGCTGCTGCACGACCTGTTATGGGCGCCCCTCGCGCTCCGGGGCGTCGCCTGCGTGCTGCTCGTCGCCGTCGCCGGCATTCCGATGGGGATGCCCTTCCCGGCGGGTATTGCCCGTGTCGCGGAGCGGGCCGGACCCTTCGTCCCCTGGGCGTGGGGCATCAACGGCATGACGTCCGTGGCCGCCTCTTTGGCGAGCTACCTGCTCGGCATGATCGCGGGCTACACGGTGATGTTCTACGTGGCTGCAGCGCTGTACGGCAGTGCACTGGTCTGCTCACGCCGGCTCTGAGGGACCGCCGGTGCCGTTCCCCGCATGAAGGCGGACCAGGCAGCGCTCCCAGCCAGTTGGCGCCCTGGAACCGCGCGACGCAGCGTCTTCGCCGCCACCGCTCCGTTGACGACGCAGTGGAGGTACTCCATTTGACCCCCTGAAGCGCGACAGTCCTTCTCCCCCGCGTCGCCCCCGCGACGCGCTGCCTCGTACGCGAAACTCTCGTGTGCACCGGTTCGGCGACCTCATTCCAGGCGGCGTGGGCGGACGCGCCGCAAGGAAGGAACCCCCACGGCCGCCTGCGTCAGAACCCCTGGTAGATGAAGACGTGCTGCTCGGTGGGCGCGTAGAGCACGAGCGCCGTGATGGCCAGCGCATAGAGCAGGCCGCGCACGACGATCGCGGCGAGGGAGGGCCGTGCCTCACGCATGGAGGGCAGCGGCGATCTCCTCGGCGAACGGCCTCTGGAAGCCGCTCAGGTCGGGCATCAGGTGGTCGAAGTCGATGAAGGCCTCCGCCGGCATCCAGGCGCGCGCATCGACGACGCGCACCTGATGGCGCTCGGCGACGCGCGTCACGATCGCCGCCGCCTCGGCGGAGAACCCCGGACGGTGGTACTCGCCGGTCGCGTCGAGCTCGATCAGCGGGTTCTCGGGCATGAGGAAGACGATCGTGGTCCACGGGCCGCCTGCGAGCCCTGTAAGCACGGCGTCGAGCACCCGCGCCCCCGGGCTCTGCTCGGTGAGGACAGGACCCGCCGCACGCTGCCGCGCGAGTTCCAGGTAGCCGTCACTGCCGATCTTCAGGTAGTCCACGAAAGCCGCGAAGGCCGGCGCGGCCCGCCAGGCTCGGTATGCGACCTCGACCCGCTCGCCCTTGCTGCCGTGGATGTAGTCGAAGAGCGCGCGCGTGCTCGCGAAGTGCTCCGGGAAGGGTCCGGGGTCCGCGGGGCGCGCGAGGCGGTCCTCGAGCGCAGCGCGGGCGAACTCGCGGAAGCGGTAGAGCGGCCAAAGCGTGCGTATCCATCGGTCGACCCGCTCGACGGGGGTGTCGCGCGGCTCGACCCCGCTCGCCCAGCCGACGCGGAGCAGGCGAGCCGGCTCGCCGGCGAGCGGGCTCGCCGCGGTGCCGAGCAGATCCGACGTTCCCATCGTGAGGACGACGAGCTCCGGGTGCAGGCGCCCGAGGTGACGGACGAGCGTCTCCTGGTCGCCGAGGCCGGCCCCGAAGATGCCAAGATTCACCACGCTGGCGTCACGCGCCGCCGGGAGCCGAGCGAGCTCCGGCTGCACGAACGACTCCCGTGCCGAGAGGAAGATGCGGGAGTTGCCGAGCAGAGCGACCGGCGTCCGCACGGCGGCATCGGGCGCGTAGAGCTTGCGCGCCGCCTGGTAGGTCTGCGCGAACACGACCCGGCTCATGTCGCGCGTGTCCTCGAAGGCGGTCGGGCCCCAGAGCAGCAGGGAGTGCGTGACGCCAACGTCGATCAGCGCCAGGAAGACGAGCGTGACGCCCCACGTGATGGGATGGTGCGCGGCCCCCCGCTGCATTAAGCGCCGACTAGCGGCCCGTTCGGGGTCTGTCAACGCGCCGTGCACGGCCGTTCCTCGATTTGAACTCGACGCGCCACCTGGGATAGCTTCCGCCGGCGTGAAACGGCTGGCCGAAATCCCACCGAGCGCCATCGAGAGAACGCCGAGGGATGGGGGCTGACGACCGCGAGCTCGCCGCGATGATTCTCGGCTTCCTGCGCAACGAGCTCGCTCTCGACGTGGCGGAGATCGGCGAGCACAGCGCGCTCGTCACCACCGGCATCCTCGACTCCGCCGGTCTGGTCCGGCTCGCCGCGCTGCTCGAGCGGCGACTCCGAATCAGGATCCCCGATCGCGACATCAACGCCGAGAACTTCGATACGATCCGGCGCATCCAGACGTACGTGAAGCACAGGGCGCCGGGCTGAGTCGAAGGGGCATCCGGGATGCTCCTCGCCCTCCTCGGCGCGCTCGCCCTCGCGCCGTTCTATTGGCTCCTGACGCCCGCCCGCCGTCGCCGTGACGCCCTCGCGCTCGCGAGCCTCGCCGTCCTGGTCGCCTACGACCCACGTGTCGCGGCCGTTGTTGGCGGCGTGGCGCTCGGGCTCTTCGCCGCGCTGCGCGCGATGCGGGTGCCCAGCACGGCCC
>VBKJ01000236.1 GCA_005879795.1 Deltaproteobacteria bacterium | reverse complement strand
TTCGAGGACGTGCTGCGCTTCGCGGAGGCCTACGGTCTCGCGCTCAACCCCGGCCCGTTCGCCGACAGCAAGAAGGCCTGCTGCGGCTTCTTCTTCGCGCGGGAGAAGGGGCGAGGTGCCGCGTACCACGACGGCGTGTATCGCGCCCGCTGGCTCGAAGCCGGGGACATCGGGCAGGAGGAGACGCTGGCCGAGATCGCCGAGCGCGCCGGGCTCGCCCGCGCCGAGCTCCTCGCCGCCCTGCGGGAGGCCCGCTACGAGGCGGCGCTCGAGCGGAGCAACGAGGATGCCCGGGCGGACGGGGTCTTCGGCTTCCCCTTCTTCAT
>VBKJ01000235.1 GCA_005879795.1 Deltaproteobacteria bacterium | reverse complement strand
GCTAGCCGCCTCCAGGCGAAGATCCACCGTCCCGTAGAAGCGTTCGGCGCGCTGCACGTCGCCGAGCGGCTCGAGCTCGCGCCAGAAGCGCTCGCGGGCGGGGCTGGCGAGGTAGCGCTCGAGGGCCGCGCGCGACTCGAGGCCGTAGATGAGGAGGTAGCCCAGCCAACCCTGCTCGTCGCGCTGCTCGAGCCGGCAGCGCTGTGCCCAGAGGAAGCCCGGCTCGCGGATCACCTCCGCCATGTGCTTCTCCTCGAGCCAGCGGAGGTAGCGCTCGCCGCCGTCGGGCGAGACCCAGGCCTTCACCATGTAGAGGACGGGCGCGTGCATGGCCCGCTTGTAGCACGCCCCCTTGAAACGAACGAACGTTTGTTTGTATGCCTCGGGCAGGAGGGCAGCGCCGATGGCCCGCGCGTACGATCTGATCTCCGCCGATTCGCACATCCTGGAGCCGCCGCATCTCTGGAAGCAGTACATGCCGCGCAAGTTCCACGAGAAGGCGCCCCGGGTGGTGCCCGACGGCGAGGGCGGCGAGGCCTGGCAGTTCAGCCCCGACGCGCCGCCGGCGCCGATCGGCATCTACGCCTCGGCCGGACGCAAACACGCGGACGTGCGCTGGACCGGCGTCACCTTCGCCGAGGCGAACCAGGGGAACTTCCGCGCCGAGCCGCGTCTCGCGGAGCAGGACCTCGACGGGGTGGATGCTGAGGTGCTGTTCGGCTCGGCGCGCATGATGAGTCACTTCTTCTCCGACCCCGATCCCGAGTTCCAGCTCGCGGGGGTGCAGGCCTATAACAACTGGATCGCGGAGGAGTTCGTGAAGGTGGCGCCGGAGCGCCTGATCGGCCTCGCCTGCATGCCGGCCCTCGGCGTCGAGGAGTCGATCCGCGAGATGGAGCGCTGCCTCCGCCTCGGCATGCGGGGCGTCTGGCTCAACACCATGCCGAGCGTCGGCTCCTCCATCCGGCCCGAGGACGACAAGTTCTGGGACGCGGCGCAGGCGCTCGGCGTGCCGGTCCACTTCCACGTGCGCGTCATGCGCCAGCTGCAGAAGCCGAAGGCGAAGGGCGTCCGCGGCGACGATCTGACGGGGCTCGCCACGGTGGGCGCCCGCGACATGATCGTCGACATGGCGGAAATCATCCAGTCGGGCGTCCACGACCGCTTTCCGGCCCTGGTCTGGGTGGCGGTCGAGACCGGCTGCGGCTGGATCCCCTACCTGCTCGAGCAGCTCGACGACCGCTGGTGGCGGAACCGCTCCTGGCTGCCCGTCAAGCTGCAGCACCAGCCGTCCTTCTACTTCCGGCGCAACTGGCGCGCGGCCTTCATGATCGACCGCTACGCGGTGATGAACCGGCACGTGATCGGCGTCGAGAACATGCTCTGGTCGACCGACTACCCGCACCACGGCTGCGACTGGCCGGAGACGCGCCGCGTGGTCGACGACGTCTTCCGCGACGTGCCGGCGGCCGAGCGCCGGCGGATGTGCGCCGACAACGCGGCGGAGCTCTACCGGCTGGTCTAGCTAGCCGGCTTCGGGACCATCGCGGCGTCGGTTGACACCGCTCGCCGCGGTCGTGGTATCTCTCGCGCCAGGTTAGCGCATGTGGCGGTGTTCCAAGTGCGGCGCCGAGGTCGAAGACGACTTCGAGGTGTGCTGGAACTGCAGCACGGCCAGGAGCGGAGCGAGCTACGAGGAGTTTCACGCCGACATTCCCAGCGCCTCGGCTCCCGCACCGATCGCGGCGCTCGAGGTCGAGCAGATAGCGGTCCTCCAGGCGATCGAGGACGGGATCGGCGCGATCGCGAGGCACCGGGTCCTCCTGCTTGCCGGCGTGCTCCTCGTGGCATCGCGGCTCGCCGACTCCTTCTTCGCCACCCCGGGCACTCCGGCGGTCGACGGCGCGAACCCGATCGCCCTACTCCTCCCGCTTCTGCGCTGGCAGTCCGTCGCGTGGCAGGCGAAGCACCTCGTCGTGGACGCGCTGGCTGATGGGTTCGTCGTGGCCTTCCTGTACGGCGCGGCATGCGGCCGGGCTTCGCCCGTGGAGGCGGCCTCCCGTGCCGTCTCGCGCCTCCCGAGCCTCGTGGGCGCCGAGGCAATCGTCGGAGCGATCTTCGTGGCGCCGTTCGTGGCGCTCCTGGTCGCGGTCGGGTCTCATGCACCGCCTCATGCAGCGCTCGGGTGGTGTGCCTTCGCGCTCCAAATCTATCTGCTGGTGCGGCTAATCTTCTGGCGAGAGGTGATCGTGGTGGAGGCTGCAGGCCTTGCGAGAGCGTCTCGCCGGAGCTGGAACCTCGTGCGCGGGAACTGGTGGCGGCTCGCTTTCCTTGCCGCGGTGACGTGGTGGGGGGCCGGCATGCGGCTCGAGCGGTTGCCGGCATACCTGTCGGTGCCCACGGGGGCGCTCCTCCGGTTGGTGGCGGACGCGGTGATGGCGAGCGCGTACTTGCAGCGCGTCGGGCTCTTGCCACGACGGCGCCCGACGCTCAGACGGCTGGTGGAGGCCCGCGCCGCCCCGCGCTCCGGGGTCCTCGACAGCTTGTAGCTGGCCCGAGTTCCTCTGGTCCCCCGCCCGTGCCGAATGCTAGAGGGGCGGCGGTGCTGCGGCGCGCGCTCTCCCTCGTCTTCTGGGTCTTCCTCGCGGGGAGCTCGATCGTCCTCTTCCCGGTGGCGGTGCTCATCTGGGTGGTGACCGCCCCGTTCGACCGGCGCCGCGCGCTCCTGCACCGCTACACGTGCTTCTGGGCCTCGCTCTACACCTGGCTCAACCCCGCCTGGCGCGTGCGGGTCGAGGGGCGAGAGCGCATCC
>VBKJ01000234.1 GCA_005879795.1 Deltaproteobacteria bacterium | reverse complement strand
GCCATGCAGGCCCTGGCCCTGCCGCTGGTGGAATTGCGCGAGCGGCGGCACGAAGCTGTGGAGGACGTAGGCGATCGTGATCAGGACAGGCACGCCCTGAAACAGGATCGTCGGAATGTCCTGGAACAACCCCGTGACGATGCGATTGCCGGGCGTGTAAGGGAGAAACAACCCCACGGCGAGCAGGACGGCGCCGATTTTCTTGAGCATCGTGTGCCTCCTCTAAACTCAGGGTTTCGGTTCGCCCACGAGCTTCGCCAGCTCGGCGCGCACGCGGTCCACTTCGGGCTTCAGCGACGGTTCCGGATCCGAGCGCAGCGCGAGGTAGTGCTCGTAGGCGCGGATCGCGCCCTGGTGATCGCCTGTCAAGGCGGCGAGGCGGCCTTCTTCGCGCAGGTAGGTCGACAGGTACAGCGCAGGCCCCAGGAAATACACGCGGCGCCGCACGGCGGCCAGCGCTCCCTTCAGGTCTCCCTGCGTCTCGCGCAGTCGTGCGACCACCAGGTTCTTTTCTTCGTGGGCTGGAAAGAACGCAGCAGGCCCGGTCTGCATGATCGAGTCGAGGTGCTCGATGGATGCGGACGCGTCGGCCCGGTGCTGGGCGGCGGCAAGCATGGCGTCGAGGGTCGCGGCTCGCACCACGTTGAGGGCCACCGTTGACGCGGAGTCCCTTGGGGAGGCCGAGTTGCGCAGCTCGCTGATGGCGCGAGCGGTCGTCCCTATTTGACCGTGCGCCAGGCGCCATTGTTCGAGCACGAACATGTCGTTGTACTGGTTGCTGCGCTCGGCCACGTCGTGCGCGAGCGGGCGATCGGCGGATCTGGCGAGCTCGCGTGCAGCCCGGACCGCTGCGGCTGTGTCGCCATCCCAGTACAATGCGTCCAGGATCGTGCGCCAGAGGTGGCCGTGCGGGTTCAGCTCAACGTCGCGAAGCACCTCGGTGGCCGTGAGAGCTACGCTGGGACGGCCCCGGTTGAGGGCCAAGAATTCCCGCGTGAGCGTGGCCACCTGCCTCTCCAGGCGAGTGCTGGCCTGGTTTCCCATGACGGTTACCGCGCGCTCGGCGTCCGGGAGGGCCACCCCGTCCAACTGAGCAATGGTGGAGAAGTTGAATAAGAAGCTCTTCATCCGATCCATCTCTGAGCGGACCGCCGCGACCGTGCCGCTGTCACCAGCGGTGACGGCCACGCGCCAGGAGAGATATTTCGCAAGATCTCCGGTGGAGTCCGCGGCCCACGCCACGGCCTGCAAACGGCGGCCGGCAGCCGTGTCTCCTTCCCCAGCAGCGAGCTCCGCCAGGTGCTCCAGCGGTCCGGCGAATGTCGAGTCGAGCTCGAGTGCGCGCTGGAACGCTGCGGCCGCTCGCTGGCGTCCGTCGCTCAGGCCGAGCACGCTCCCCCAATGGAAGTACTGATCACCGAACCAGTACCATGCGTCTGCCCCGTCGGGGATCGCGGCGACAGCGCGCTCGCGGGCGGCGAGACGCTCTAGCTCCGAAGAGGGATCTGGATAATGAGGCCCGGCGATTGCGGCCAGGATCGTCCGGTCCCGTTCGCTCAACCGGTCGCGAGCGGCCCACGCGAGAGCAATGCCACGCGGGTAGGCAGTGGACCCGATCCAGCCCGACGCGGACGTCAGCCCTATTGCCGCGAGGGCGAACGCCGAATCGAGCCGCAGCGCCTCTTCAAAATGCCGGACCGCTTCCGCGTAGCGACCGCGGCGGTACTCCCCCTGGCCGTCGAGGTAGACGCGCAGTGCTGGAAGCGAGGTTGTGGTGAGCGACGGCAAGCGCTGCTCCGTCTCCCCCGCCCCGCGGGCGAGGAGTTGCGCGGTCAAGCGGTCGATCAGCGCGGCGAGGCTGTCGGGCGAGCCCTCCACGCTCGCCTGCGCGCGAGTGACGCCGCCCGGCACGCTACGCAGCAGCGCGGTCAGCGTGATGTGAGTGGGCGTGCCCACGATCCCCCCATCGATCAGACGCCCGGCACCGAGCGAGCGCGCGGCTCGCAGCGCCGCCTCCTCGGCCAGGTCGTCCGCCGCGGATCCGCCCGCCCGGCGCCAGGCGCTCAATACCGCTCGGGGATCGACCGCCCGCGGTCCGCCTTCCCCGGTGAGCTTCGCCGCGAGGAGATCCACCATCCCCTCGCGCAGGTAGCTCAGCGCGGCCTCGGCGCCGGCCACTCGAAACGGAAATACTGCCACGACCTTGGGGTCGACGCCCACCACCGCGCCGCGAGACCGCGACATCAAGGCCCCGCCGAGCGCGACGGCGACGATCGCTGCTCCCGCTGCCACGAGCCAGCCGGTTCTCCGGAGCGCCTGGTCGCGCGGGTGGGCGAGCCCGGCGCCGAGGGCGTCCCGGAACTCGGCGGCGGTGCGGAGCCGGGCGTTGGGATCCTTCGCCAAGGCCCGGGCGATCGCGTTCGCCACCGCGGGCGGCGCCTCGGGCCGCGTGTCGGTCAACGGCTTCGGCGTCGCTGTGAGATGCGCCGCGATGAGCGCCTGCGCCGTCGGCCCCGCAAAGGGCGGAAACCCCGCCAGCATCTCGTAGCCCACGACTGCCAGCGCGTACACGTCCGCCCGCGCATCCACGTGCCGCTCCCCCGCCGCCTGCTCGGGACTCATATAGCCCGGTGTCCCGAGCGCAAGGCCGGTGTCCGTCAACCGCCCCCCACTCCGCGACTCGACCAGCGCCCGCGCCACCCCGAAGTCGGTGAGCACGGCATGCCCGCCCTCGAGCAGGATGTTTTCGGGCTTCACGTCCCGATGGATCACGCCCTCGGCGTGGGCATAGGCGAGTGCGTCCGCCATCTCGTGCAGGATGCGCACCGCGTCCGCCACCGGGAGCTTCCCTTCGCGCGTCAGTCGGTGGCGCAACGACTCGCCCGAGACGAAGGGCATCACGTAGAAGAGCAGATCGCCCTTCGCCCCGGCGGTCAGCACCGGGAGGATGTTGGGGTGCTGCAGGTGGGCCGCGAGCTCGATCTCTTGCTTGAAGCGCGCCTCGCTCACCTCGCTCGCGAACTCGGGCGGCAGCAGCTTGATCACCACGGCGCGGTGTAGCGACGCCTCGGTGGCGAGGAACACCCGGCTCATGCCCCCGCCGCCGAGCTCGCGCTCGACCTGATAGGCGTCGCCGAGCGCCGCCCGGAGGCGGGCCTGGAGGTCAGTCATGAGCCGCGAAGATAGGACGGCCCGACGTCGGGCGCGAGAATTCGACGGGGGCCCTACGCTCCTAGTGCACTCCCCCCATCAGCCGGCGGACCGGCTGCAGCAGCAAGAACAGCACGAGCGCCGCCACAAGCGTCACTGCCGCCAGCGCTCCGAACAGCGTGGTGAGAGGCACTGAGGCGGA
>VBKJ01000233.1 GCA_005879795.1 Deltaproteobacteria bacterium | reverse complement strand
CACGGCCCATGAACCCCCACCTTGGTCAGGGCGCTGGTCGCGTTGGTGCCGACATGCCTGAACAGACTCGCCGCCACATTTGATGCTGAAAAGAGGTCCCTCCCAACCGATGAAGATCCGGTAAAAGCGGTCGGCTGGACGGCTTCGTTACGGTTCCCACCGGCCCCCTCCGTGGGCAGACCTCGGGGGTGCGCCCGCTTCCACCGCTCGTGCGCCAGGCTGGTCACGGTGGCGAGGTGGTCGCGGCGGACGAGCACGTAGCGCGAGTGGATCGGCTCTCCGAAGTAGAGGACGGCACGGTCGCCTGCCACGTCTGCCAGCACGCCTTAGGAGCGGGCTGTTTGCTACCGCGCTGCTACCAAGAACCCCCGAAACCGACGAACAGGGGCTCGAAGCAAGGACCGCGCCAGGCCTGATTTTCCTTGATGTTCTGGCTCGGCGTTAGTCGGCGTTGGAGTCTCGTCGGAACGGCTGGTTCCCGTAGCGGTCGACGTGCACGACCTCGCCGACCGGGCGGCGCGTCGTGGGTCCGTAGCGGCCGCGCGGCCAGCCGAGTGGGACGACGGCGCAGGGCGTGACGGTCCACGGGAGCCCGAGCGCGCGGCGCGCGAGGAAGGTGCTCCACAGCGGCAGCGTGATGAGCGCAGCGCCCAGCCCGGCGGCGCGCGCGGCGAGCAGGAGGTTCTGCACCGACGGATAGATGGAGCCGTAGTAGCTGGTGGCCGCGATGGACGGGAAGGGGACGCGGAGCCCGCGCAGGCAGGCGACGATCACCACCGGGATGTCGGCGAAGTGATCCGCCTGCCACTGCACCGCCTCGATGATGCGCAGCATGCGGGGGTCGTTGCGCGCCATCCACCGCCCGAGGCCGCCGTAGATGCGGAACGCGCCGCGGTTGAGCGCGCCGAGCCGCTCCTTGACCGCGCGGTCCTTCACCATGACGAAGTCCCAGTTCTGCGCGTTGCTGCCGGTGGGTGCCTTGAGCGCCAGCTCGATCAGGCGGAGCACGAGCGCGTCGTCGACCGGGTCCGGCCTCAAGCGGCGGACCGCCCGCTGCGTGCGCATCGCCTCCTCGAGCGGCATCGAGAGGTCGGGCGCGATGGTGGCGGGCGTGGGGCTCGTCTCGAGCATGATGGGTCTCCTCGACGCGGATCAAAGCACGGCCCGCCGGTGATGGAAACCCGCCCGCCGGCTCGTCTATAACCGTCCCATGTCGCTCGATCTCCGCGCCCGGGTTGCCATCGTCGGCGTCGGCTGCACGCCCTTCGGCGAGCTCTACGACCTGAGCCCCGAGGACCTGCTCTGCGCCGCGGTCGACGAGGCGCTCGCCGACGCGGGCTGCGAGCGCGAGCGCATCGAAGCGGCGTGGGTGGGCACCGTCATGTCCAGCTTCGGGGGCGACGCGCTCGCCGACGCGCTGAAGCTCTTCGGCCGCCCGATGACCCGCGTGCAGAACTACTGCGCCTCGGGCATGGACGCCTTCCGCAACGCCTGCCTCGCGGTCGCCGCCGGGCAGCACGAGGTCGTGCTCGCGGTCGGCTTCGAGAAGATGCGCGACGGCGGCTTCGCGCGCCCCAACCGGAGCCACCCCGTGCTCGACTTCGGCGAGCGGGCGCCGCACGTCTTCGCGCTGTCGGCGAACCGCTACTTCGCCAAGTACGGCGCCACCAAGAAGACGCTCGCGGCGGTGGCGGTCAAGAACCACCGCAACGGCCTGAAGAGCCCGAAGGCGCACCTCAAGATGGAGGTGACCGAGGAGACGGTGCTGCGCGCGCCCATGATCTACAGCCCGCTCGGGCTCTTCGACTGCTGCCCCACGACCGACGGCGCCGCGGCTGCGGTCGTCTGCCGCGCGGACCTGGTGCGGTCGTTCACGGGGACGCCCGCGTGGCCCCTCGGGATCGGGCTCGCGGCGGTCTCGGGCCAGCCCTACTACAAGCCGGGCTTCGGCTACGTCGGCTTCGAGGCCACGGTGCGCGCCGCCGAGCAGGCCTACGCACAGGCGAAGGTGACACCGACGGAGGTCGACTTCGCCGAGGTGCACGACTGCTTCACCATCACCGAGATCCTCAACTACGAGGACCTGGGCTTCTGCGCGCGCGGCGAGGGCGGCCGGTTCGTCGAGGAGGGGCGCGCCGATCTGGGCGGCGAGAAGCCGGTGAATCCCTCGGGCGGGCTCAAGTCGTACGGCCACCCGGTGGGCGCCACCGGCGTGCGCATGATCTACGAGCTCACGACGCAGCTCCGCGGCCAGGCCGGCGCGCGGCAGGTGAGGGGCGCGCGGATCGGCCTCGCCCACAACCTGGGCGGCCCGGGCGCGATCTCGTGCGTGTCGATCCTGACCAACCAGGCGTGAACCGCGCGGCCGCGGCCGCGATGGCGCTGCTCGCGCTCGCCGGGCCCGCGCGCGCCGCCGATCCGCCGGGCTCGCCGCGCGCCGACCAGGCGCTCGCCGTCTGCCTCGCGGCGGCCGCCACGCCCGAGGAGCGCCGGGCGAACCTCGCGCGGGGCCTCGCCCTGGCGGAAGAGGCGGTGGCGGCGGACGAGCGCGACGCCAAGGCGCACTTCGCCATCTTCTGCAACCTCGGCACCGACCTGAAGCTCCGCGGCGTCGCGCTGACGAGTCTCTTCGCGATACGCCGCCTGCGGCGCGAGATCGACCGCACGCTCGAGCTGGCGCCCGACTACGCCGACGCGCTGGTCGGCAAGGGCGAGCTCCTCTGCGAGCTGCCGCGTGTCCTCGGGGGCGACGCCGCGGAGGGCGAGCGCCTGCTGCGGGCCGCACTCCGTGTCGACCCGGGCTTCATCGAGGCGCGCCTCGGGCTCGTGCGCGCCCTCGCGGCGCGCGGCGAGCGTGACGAGGCGCGCGCGGAGGCGCGGCGCGCCCTGGCCGAGGCCGAGCGGGCGCCCGACCCAGCCAGGGCGACCGAGGCGCGGAGGCTCCTCGCACAGCTGGCCGAGTAGCGACGCGCTACCGGCAGAAGTGCGCCGGCTGCGTCCGTCGCACCTTGCAGCCACCGTGCTTGTCGCAGACGGCGTCGTGGCATGCATCTGGCGGCACGCACCCCACGGGGTTCGTGCCGCTGCACACCCCGGCCTGGCAGGTATCGGTCCCGGTGCAGGCGTTGCCGTCGTTGCAGGCGGTACCGTCGGGCGTCGCCGGGTTCGAGCACGCGCCGGTGGCGGGGTCGCAGGTGCCCGCGTCGTGGCACTGGTCCGCCGGGGCGCAGGTGGCGGGGTTCGTGCCGGCGCACACCCCGGCCTGGCAGGTATCGGTCCGGGTGCAGGCGTTGCCGT
>VBKJ01000232.1 GCA_005879795.1 Deltaproteobacteria bacterium | reverse complement strand
GACCTCGCGCAGGGGAACGTGAACCCACAGCTCCTTGCGGCCGTATTGGCCGACGAGCTGGCGGAGCCGGCATGAAGCTGTCGCATGTGGACGAGGCGGGCCGGGCGCGCATGGTGGATGTGGGCGACAAGCCCGTCACGGTGCGCACGGCGGTGGCGGAAGGCGCGATCCGGATGTCGCGCGAGGCGTTCCGGCTCGTGGCCGAGCAGCAGGTGGCGAAGGGCGACGTGCTGGCGGTGAGCGAGGTGGCGGGGACGCTGGCGGCGAAGCGGACGGCCGAGCTGATCCCGCTGTGCCACCCGCTGGGCCTGGACCACGTAGAAGTCGACGCGAGGCTGGACGAGGAGCTGCCGGGAGTGCGGGTGAGGGCGGCCGCGAAGGCGGTCGGGCGGACGGGGGTGGAAATGGAGGCGCTCACGGCGGTATCGGTCGCCCTGCTGACGGTTTACGACATGATGAAGGCGGCGGACCGGGCGATGGAGATCGAAAAGGTCCGACTGCTCGAGAAGACGGGTGGCACGCATGGGGATTGGCGGCGCGACTCGGCTGATTGACGGGAGATTGATGGGGCGGTGCCAGTATGGGGACCGCCTGGCCATACAAGAGAGGGCTATGCACACGACAACCCAGAAACTGATGCTGCAGGGAGGGCTCATTCTCCTTGGCGCTCTCGTTGTGAGCAGCATCGGCGGTTGGGCTCGACGCGCCACTGCCGACGACCAGCCGGCGCCGCTCACGGCGCCCGCGCTGATCGGGGAGCTGCGCTCCCTCGAGCAGGCACTCGAGGCGACCCGGGGAGAACTCGCGGTCGCCCGGTTGCAGCTCGAGCGCGCCAACGCGATCATCGACTACTCGACGCATTACGCGATCGCGGCCGACCTGGCAGCGGCGATTTACGACGTCGCCCTCGCAGAGGGGGTGGACCCGGCCCTGGCGTTTCGCCTCGTAAAAGTGGAGTCGGGATTCAACCCCAAGGCGAAGAGTAAGGTCGGGGCCCTCGGGTACACGCAAGTGTTGCCGAGTACGGCCCGGCTGTACGAGCCGGGTCTGACCACGGCGCAGCTGTACGACCGCAGCACCAATCTGCGGCTCGGCTTCCGCTACCTCCGGGATCTCCTGGAGCGCTACGAAGGGAACGCCGACGCCAAGCTGCGTCTGGCGCTGCTTGCCTACAACCGCGGGCCGGCGAGGGTGCAGGAGCTGCTCGACGCCGGGAAGGACCCGCAGAATGGCTATGCGGCGGCGCTCATGAAAGGGTACCGCCGTAAGAGCTAGACGTAGCACAAAGGCGTAACACAAAGACGAGAGGCGTAGGGGCTGTCACCCTACGCCTTTCGTGTTACGCCTTTGTGCTACCCTCTATTCTTTCTGCGGTATTTTGATCACGTCCCCCGCCCGCAGCACCGACCCCATCGTGAGGCCGTTGTAATTGAGGAGGGCGGTCAGCGACACACGGTACCGGCGCGCGATCTCGCTCGCCGTCTCGCCCGAGCGCACGCGGTGGTTCCCGGCGCTCACGTCGGTGCTCGAAACGCGCCGGTAGCGGGGTTCCGGGGGCACGGACCATGCCGAGGCGGGCACCACGCGCCCGCTCATCGGGATGATGAGCCGCTGCCCGACGCGCAACGCGTGGGCCTTGATGCGGGGGTTCGCGCTCTCGATCATGGTAAGGCTCACGCGGTAGCGCTTCGCGATGTCCGACAGCGTCTGCCCGCGTGAGACATAGTGGTCCACGAACGTGATTCGCTCGGTGATCGGCAGGCTGTCGTAGCGCACCGCCACGAGTGTCCCGCGCCCGCGCGGCACCCGCACGACCACGCTCCGGCCCGGGGGCGTGACGCCCCGGACGTATTGCGGGTTGAGCTCGAGCAGCACCGCCACCGCCGTGTCGGCGAGGCGTGCGACCACGTCGAGGCCGGTCGCGTCGGGAACGGTGACCTCGTCGAACACGAGGGGCGACTGCGGCTCCACCTCGAAGCCATAGCGCGCCGGTTGCTTCGCGATCAGCGACGCGGCGATGAGCTTGGGAACGTAGTCACGCGTCTCGCGCCGCAGATAGCGGCGGTCGGACAGCTGAAAAAACGTGCGATCGTCCACCGAGTCCGGCTCGCCCGGCAGCCGATCGATACCCCGCTCGATCCGTCCGACGCCGGCGTTGTAGGCCGCCGCGGCCAGATACACGCTACCCAGGCGCTCCCGCAGGTCCGCCAGGTAGTTGGCGGCCGCTTCCGTCGCCCGGAACGGGTCGCGGCGCTCGTCCACCCAGGGATCGACCGTGAGGCCGTACAGGCGCGCCGTGCTCGCCATGAACTGCCACATCCCGACCGCTTTCGCGCGACTCACCGCCGTGTTCGAGAAGCCGCTCTCGATCAAGCAGAGGTAGAGGAGGTCTTCCGGGAGCCGTTTGGCGCGGAGCCGCTCGCGGATCATCCCCTGGTAGCGACCGAGCCGCGCGAGCCAGATCTCGAACCGATCGCGCGAGTCCACCTGGAAGAACTCGAGGTACTCGAGCACGCGCCGGTTCGTGGCGAAGCTCGTCACGTCGATGTCGAAGGTCGGCTCGGCCGACGGGGCGGCACCGATCACGGCGCGGCCTTCGGCCCCGAACAGCCGCTCGGCTTCACGCTCCACCTCTTCACCCTTGATCGGCGACGCCGCGGGCGGCCGGCGCTCCAGGCTGTCGGCCGGGGCGTGCCGACGATGCAGGCTGTCGAGCACCTTCTGGTCCGCCGCGGAGTCCTGCTCCGCCCGGGCCGCGAGCGCGCCGATCGAGTCCGCGCTCCGCACGGAGGGAGAGAGCGAGAGCGCCGTCGAATCAGGGGTGGCAGGGGCCACCGCGGCCGAGCCGGCGCCGCGCGCACCACCGCACGCTGTGCTCAGCGTGGCGCCCAGCGCCGCGCCCACCAACGCGATCAGTCGAATCCCGTGGGCTCTCGTCATCTGGTCGCGAAAAAATTCCCGAGGATACGGTTCGTGGCGTTCAACACTGCAAGCGCCGCGCCGCGTGGTGGATCGGTCTCGGCGAGATAGGCCCCCACCAGGCGTGAGGCGCGCGTCTCCTGCCGAACGGACAGCGACACGATCACCACGACGGCATCGAACGCCCGGACCGCTTTGACGCCCAGCAGCTCGAACCCCAGCTTCGGCTGCACCACCCGTTCCAGGGCCCGCACCGTCGCCTCCGCGCAGCAGC
>VBKJ01000231.1 GCA_005879795.1 Deltaproteobacteria bacterium | reverse complement strand
CTGAGCCGGCGGTCCTCTACGCGAAGGCGGACGGCATCGCGACCGTCACCATGAACCGGCCCGAGGTGCGCAACGCGATCAACGCCGAGATGCTCTGCCGCCTGGCCGACGCCTGGCAGGACATCAACGACGACGCGTCGGTCCGCGCCGTGATCTTCACCGGCACGGGCGAGCAGGCGTTCTGCGCGGGCGCCGACCTGGACCGGCTCGTCCGCATGATGCAGGGCCTCCGGCCGGCGGAGACCGACTTCGACCGGCGCATCATCGAGGACTACGCCGTCATCTACAAAGGCCTCTTGCGGAACTACGAGGTGGTGAAGCCGATCGTCGCCGCGGTGAAGGGCTACTGCGTCGCCGGCGGCATGGAGATGCTGCAGGCGACCGACATCCGCGTCGCCGCCGAGGACGCGCGCTTCGCGATCGCCGAGGT
>VBKJ01000230.1 GCA_005879795.1 Deltaproteobacteria bacterium | reverse complement strand
GACGGGCGAGCAGTTCTCGGCCGCGGAGGCGCTGCGGATCGGCCTCGTGAACAAGGTCGTGCCTGCAGCCGAGGTGATGCGCGAAGCGCGCCGCTACGCGGAGATCATCTGCGAGAACGGGCCCCTCGCCGTGCAGGCGGTCAAGCGCTCGGTGCTGGCGGGCCTCGGCCTGCCGACCGCGCAGGCGCTCGAGAAGGAGCAGGAGATCGGCGTGCCGGCCGCCATGTCCGAGGATGCGAAGGAGGGGACGCGGGCGTTCAAGGAGAAGCGGAAGCCGGTCTTCAAGGGCCGCTGAAGGGGAGCGTCATGCTGTCACCGCCCGCGCTGGATCCCGCCGCCGTCGCCGAGCGCACCGGCTCGCCGTACCCGCCGCCGCTCGACGAGCCGTGCCGCCACCGCGGGAAGCGGGCGCTCGGCAACGAGCTCGGCCTCACGCACTTCGGCGTGAACCTGACCCGGCTCGAGCCCGGGGCCTGGTCGGCGCAGCGCCACTGGCACACGCGCCAGGACGAGTTCGTCTACGTCCTCCAGGGCGAGCTGGTGCTCGTGACCGATGCGGGCGAGCAGACGCTCCGCGCCGGCATGGCGGCGGGCTTCCCCGCCGGGAAACCGGAAGGGCACCATCTCGTCAACCGTTCTCACGCGCCCGCGCTCTACCTCGAGGTTGGCGACCGCACGTCCGGCGACGAGGCCCACTATCCCGACGTTGACCTCTTCCTGTCGGCCGACTTCGTCATGCGCCACAAGAGCGGCGAGCCGTACTGACGTGCTCTACAATCTCGTCTCGATCCAGGAGTTCCTCGCCCGCCACCTCGGCGACCGCGAGGCGATCGTGTGGCGGGACCGGGTCCTCACCTACGCCGACGTTGCCCGGCGCTCGCGACGGGTGGGGCGCGCGCTCCGCCGCCTCGGCCTCGGCTGCCGGCGCGAGCGCGCGGACCTCCAACCCTGGGAATCGGGCCAGGACCACGTCGCGATCCTCGCCTACAACTGCCCGGAGTGGATCGAGCTGATGTACGGCGCGTGGAAGGCGCGCGCCGCCTTCTTGAACGTCAACTACCGCTACAAGGCCGAGGAGATGGTCCACCTCCTGGGCACCGGGGAGGCGCGCGCGATCGTCTACCACGCGGCGTTCGCCCCGCTCGTCGCCGAGGTGCGGCGGGACCTCCCGCTCCTCCGCCACCTGATCCAGCTCCCCGACGACTCCGGGAACGCGCTCCTGCCGGGCGCGATCGACTTCGAGGCCTGGCTCGCGGCGGAGAGCGACGAGCCCCTCGACCTGCTCTACACGCCCGACGACCTCTACATCATCTTCACCGGCGGCACGACCGGGATGCCGAAGGGCGTCCTCTGGCGCCACGAGGACGTCTACTTCAACGGCCTCGGCGGCCACATCCCGGGCTTCGAGCGCCTCGACACGGAGGAGAAGCTCCTCGCTCACCTCAGCTCCGGACTCGGCGGGCGCTTCCTCGTCGCGCCGCCCTTCATGCACGGCGCCGGCCAGTGGGCCGCCTTCAACACCTTCCACCGCGGCGGCACGGTGATCCTCCCCGACGAGACCCGCCGGCTCGACGCGCACGTGCTCTGGCGCGCGGTCGAGCGCCACCGCGTCGACCAGATGACGATCGTCGGCGACGCCTTCGCCCGCCCGATGCTCGAGGCGCTGCGCGAGGGGCGCTACGACGTGTCGTCGGTGCGCGTGATCGGCAGCACGGCGGCGGTGTTCTCCGCCGGCATCAAGCGCGAGCTCGCGGCGCTCCTGCCCGAGGGAGCGATGTTCATCGAGAGCGTCGGCGCGACCGAGGCGGGCCTGCAGGCGATGAGCTGGGACGCCGCGGCGGGGCCGGGCGGGCAGTCGGCGTATCAACTGCGCGACAACTCCGTCGTGCTGTCCGACGACAGCCGGCGCTTTCTCGCGCCCGGGACGGCCGAGGTCGGGTGGCTCGCGACCAAGGGCCACCTCCCGCTCGGCTACCTCGGCGACCCCGAGCGCACGCGCGCCACCTTTCCGGTGATCGACGGCGTCCGCTACTGCCTCGACGGCGACCGGGCGCGCTTCGCCGACGACGGGCGCCTCGTCTTCCTCGGGCGCGAGTCGATGTGCATCAACACGGGCGGCGAGAAGGTCTACGCCGAGGAGGTAGAGCGCGTGGTGAAGAGCCACCCCGCCGTGTACGACGTGCTGGTCGTCGGCACGCCGAGCCCGCGCTGGGGGCAGCAAGTGACCGCCGTCGTCTCGCTCCGCCCCGGAGCGGCCCTGCCGACCATCGCCGATCTGCGCGCGCACTGCGCGCCCCACCTCGCCGACTACAAGATCCCGCGCGCCGTCCTCGATGCGCCCGAGATCGTGCGCAGCCCGAGCGGGAAGCCGGACTACGCCTGGGCCGCCGAGCACGCCCGCGCCTTCGGAGGATCTCATGCCTGACTGCTACCCGCAGCTGACCGACACGCAGCGCATGGTGCGCGACACCATCCGCCGCATCGTCGAGACGGAGCTCGGGCCCCACGTCGAGGCGATGGAGCACGGCGACGCGCTGCCCTACCCGTACATCCGGAAGCTCGCCGCCGGGCTCGGCATGGCGGGCACGGGCGACCTCCCGGCGGCGATGGCGGCGGCCGCGCCCGAGGATCGGCTCGACTTCCTCGTCCCGGCGTCGGTCGGCATCGAGATCGCGCGCGTGTGCGGCGGCGTGCTCGTGTCCTACGGCGTCAGCTACGGGCAGGTGGCGGGCACGATCCGCAAGCA
>VBKJ01000229.1 GCA_005879795.1 Deltaproteobacteria bacterium | reverse complement strand
ATCCTCGCCAGGCGTGCGACCGCCGAGTGGCTCGGCGTGCTGGGCGAGGCCGACATTCCGTGCGGGCCGGTGCGTACCCGCGAGCAGGCGCTTCGCGATCCCGAGGCGCGCGCGCTCGGGCTCGTCGTCCCGCTCGAGGATCCCCGGCTCGGCCCTACCTGGCAGCCGGGCGAGCTGGGCCTCTTCTCCGACACGCCCGCGCCGCGGCCACCCCCCGCGCGCGAGCCGGGCGCCGACACGGCGGCGGTGCGGGCGGCGGCGCCCGGGTGGCGCCGCCCCGCGTGCTCGCCCGACGGACCGACGCCGCGCGCGTGCCTCGCCGGCATCCACGTCCTCGACCTGGCGAGCTTCATCGCCGGCCCGTTCTGCCCCATGCTGCTCGCCGACCTCGGCGCCGAGGTGCTGAAGATCGAGTCGGCCGACGGCGACCCGTTCCGCATGGCGGCCTTCGGTTTCGTGGGCTGGAACCGCGGCAAGCGCTCGCTGGTGCTCGATCTGAAGCGCGCCGAGGGGCGGGACGTCTTCCTCGACCTCGCGCGCCGGGCCGACGTGGTGGTCGACAACTTCCGCGGCGGGGTGATGGAGCGGCTCGGCCTCGGCTGGGAGACGCTCCGCGGCGTGAATCCGCGGCTCGTTCACACCTCGGTCACGGGCTGGGGGTCGTCGGGCCCGCTCACCGCGCGGCCCGGCTTCGACCCGATCTTCCAGGCGTGCTCGGGCCTGATGCAGGCGCAGGGCGGGGCCGACGACCCGGTCTTCCACATGATCGCCTACACCGACTACTCGGCGGGCACGCTGGGCGCTCTCGCAACCGTGGCGGCACTCCTCGCGCGCGAGCGCACGGGACGCGGGCAGCGTGTCGACGTGAGCCTCTTCCGCACGAGCTACGTCATGCAGGCGGCGGAGATGATCCTCGCCGCCGCGTACCCGCCGGCGCCCGCCGGAGGGCGCGACTTCCTCGGGCCCGGCGCGTGCCGGCGGCTCTACGCGTGCGGCGACCGGTGGGTGTGCGTCGCGGCGACGGCGGAGGCCCACGCCGCCGCGCTCGGCCGTCTCACCGGCGCGCCGCTCGCGCTCGACGACCCCGCGGAGGGCGCCGCGGCCGCGGCGGTGGCGCGCGCCCTCGGCGCGCTGTCGCGCGCCGAGGCGCTGGCGCGGCTCGCGGGCGCGGGCGTGCCGGCGGCGCCGTGCCTCGACTTCCAGGAGCTGTTCGCCGACCCGCTGCTGCGCGCCGCCGGGTGCGTCGTCGAGCAGAGCCATCCGGCGCTCGGCCCGCTCCTCATGAGCGGCGCCTTCATCGACTTCGAGGCGACGCCGGTCGTGCTCCGCCGCTCGGCCCCGCTGCTCGGCGCCGACGGTCCCGCGGCGCTCGCCGAGCTCGGCTACGCGCCCGAACGCATCGCCGCGCTGATCGACGCAGGCGTCGTCGGCCGGCCAGCCTAGGCGTCGAACACCGCCATGGCGACGGGCAGGCACTGCGAGAGCGGCCCGAAGCCGGCCGCGGGCAGCGTCATGAGGAGCGCCTCGAGCACCTCCTGGCGGGTCGCTCCGAGCGCCCGCAGGCGTGCCGCGTGTGCCGGGACGGCGCGCACGTGGCCCGCCGCCGCGGCCGCGGCGACGTAGACGAGCTGCTTCGTCTTCTCGTCGAGCGCCGGCTGCGCCACGAGCGCGGCGAAGAACGCCCCCAGCGCGTCCGCCGCACCCGGGCACTCGGCGCGCAGGATCTCCATCATGGTCTTCTCTGTCATGCGCGCGCCTATACCCCCAGGCGCGGCGGCCGTGGTAGGGGTGGCGCCCCGTGAGGCGCAGGCCGCCCGACATCGCGCTCGCGGCCACGCTCCACGATCCGCCCGGCGCGCTGGCCGGCGCCATCGCGGACGGCGTGCCGCGGCTCGCGGCGCTCTACCGCGGTGTCGCGGTGGCGACGAGCCCGCCCACCGCGCCCTGCGTGGCGGCGGTTCTCGCTGCGCACCGGGTGCATGCGGGCACGACCCGGGCGAACCTCCGCGGCCCGCTCTATCGCCTCGCGGTCCGCCGCGCGCTCGCGACCGGCGCCGCACGCGTCCACTACCTCGATCTCGACCGCGCCCTGCGCTGGGTGGCGCGCGCGCCGCGCGAGCTCGGCGCCGCCCTGCGCCTCGGGGCGCGGCACCGCGTGCTCGTCCTCGGCCGGACGCCGAAGGCCCACCGCTCGCACCATCTCCCCCTCTACGCAACCGAGGCGCTGGTGAACCGGCTCATGACGGCGCGCCTCGCTCTCGCGCGCCCGCTCGACCTGCTCGTGCCCTCCTTCGTCCTCGACCGCGATGCGGCCACGCGCCTGCTCGCGCGCTCGCGCGCGCGCGACACCGCGCTGTACGGCGAGTGGGCGGCGCTCGTCCTCGGCCTCGCTCCGGAGGTCGCCTACCTCGAGTGCCGGGGGCTCGACTGGGAGACGCCCGACCGGCACCGGCGCGCCGTCCGGCGACTCGGCCTCCCCGCCTGGCGCCGCCGGCAGGACACGCCGGCGGAGTGGGCGCGGCGGGTCGCCATGGCCGCCGACTTCCTCGCCGGCTTCGAGCGCACGCTCGCGCGCGCGCCGCTCGCCCGGGTGCCGGTGCGCGCGCTCGCGCCGCGGGTCTAGCTAGTGCGGTGTCCGCGCGGTGACCTCGAGCAACCGTCGTGACGGGGCGACCCCGGACCCCCACCTCATCCCGACCTCCTCGGAGGCGGCACCCCGGTGGCGAGCTCGTCGACGACGACGCGCACGAACGACGTCGCGGGCCGCGCCGAAAGCTCGTCGATGGTCCCCACCTGAACGATGCGGCCCTGCTCCAGCACCGCGATCCGATGGCCGAGCGCAGCCGCTTCCCTCGGTTCGTGGGTCACGTAGAGCGCCGACACACCGCGCTCCTTGATCAATCCGCGGACGAGGACGAGCAGCTCGCCTCTCAGGCTCACGTCCAGGTTCGTGAGCGGCTCATCGAAGAGCACGGCCTGCGGATCGAGGACCAGCGCCCGGGCGATCGCGACGCGCTGGCGTTCACCGCCGGAGAGCTGGGCCGGCCGGCGGCTTTCCTTCCCGGCGAGACCTACCCGCCGAGTCATGTCCGCAATCCGCGCCTCGCGCACCGCGCGCGGCACTCCTCTCGCCTCGAGTCCGAAGGCGAGGTTCCCGGCGACGGTGAGATGCGGCCACAGGGCGAGCTCCTGCAGCACGACGGCAAGATTTCGTTCCTCCGGCAGCCGAAGGACCCGGCCGTCGGCACTCGCCACTGCGCCGTTGAGCCGAACGCTCCCGCGCTCCGGAGCGATGAAGCCGA
>VBKJ01000228.1 GCA_005879795.1 Deltaproteobacteria bacterium | reverse complement strand
TGCCAGCGCGCGTCGCGTCGCGGCGGGTCGAGCGGGAAGCCCAGGTCGACGCGCAGCGGCCCGACCGGGCTCTTGTAGCGGAGCCCGAAGCCGAAGCCGTAGCGGAGGTCGTCGAGCGGGAAGTCGAAGCTCGCGAGCGACACCTGCCCCGCGTCGGCGAACACGGCCGCGCCGAGCCGCTCGGTCACGGGATGACGGAGCTCGGCCGAGCCCTCGATCAGCGAGCGGCCGCCGACCGGGTCGTCGTCGATGAGCGGCCCGACGTGCCGGCGCTCGTAGCCGCGCACCG
Source organism: Deltaproteobacteria bacterium (assembly GCA_005879795.1). Lineage (NCBI taxonomy): Bacteria > Pseudomonadati > Myxococcota > Myxococcia > Deltaproteobacteria bacterium. The sequence continues at coordinate 3,182 of VBKJ01000228.1, read as the reverse complement.
AGCCGATGCCGCCGGCGTAGAGGCGCTCGAAGAGCGGGACGTCACGACTCCGGCCGGTGGGCTCCTCGGCGCCCAGGCGGAGCCGGAACGCCGCCACCAGGTCCGCGAGGAGCGGCTGGTAGCGCCGCCCCTCGCCCTGGAGGCGCACGAAGGAGAACTTGCCGCCGAGGAAACCCCCCACGGGCTCGACGCTGGCGCTCGTCACCCAGCCGCGTGTCGGGTCGAGGAGGTCGTCGGTCCAGTTCCAGTCGGCGCCGAGCCCCAGGCCGGAGAGGAGGCCGGAGTGCGGCGCGATGTCCGGGAACCGGCGGGCGACCACCCGGTTCACGTCCGAGAGCGAGTCGTACTCGAGGCGGTAGAAGAGGTAGGCCGTGAGGGCGGGGAGCGGCTCGAGCTCGACGCGCGGCGTGAAGCGCGCGCGGTCGTTGGTGTAGGTCTCCTCGTCCTCCTGGTCCTCGGAGGCGATCAGGCGCAGGCGCTGTTGCGTGCCGGGGAAGTGAGGCTGGAGGAAGTCGGCGGCGATGGTGCGGCGGAGGAAGGAAGCGCGCGCGGTGAAGCCGAGCTGGCGCGCGCCGCCGAGGAAGTCGTAGTCGCGCCAGCCGGCCAGGCCACGCAGCTGCTCCTCGGTGTCGTAGCCGACGCCGAGGCGGACCTCGTGCCGGGGCGCCTCGACCACTTTGATGCGCACCGCGACGTGCGGATCGCGGCCCTTGTCCTCGTCGATGCGGATGGTGCGGAAGAGGTGGAGGGCCACCAGGTTCGCGCGGGTGCGCTCGACCAGGCTCGCCTTGAACGGCTCGCCCGGCCCGAAGGCGAGCTCGCGGCGGACCACCTCGGGGTCGACCTCGCGCGTGCCCTGCACGCGCACCGCCCCGAACACCGACGGCGGGCCGCTCTCGACCTGGTACGCGACGCGGGCGCGGTCGCGCCGCACGTCCACCTGGGCTCGCTTGCGCACCCGCACGCGCGCGAAGCCGCGCTCGCGGTAATAGGCGCGGAGGTAAGCGAAGGCCCGCGCGTACGCGTCCTCGCCGAAGACCGCTCCCGCCGCGATGGGCAGGGCGCCGAGGAGCCGCTCGCGCTCGGCGGCCGCCAGCTCCGTGCCCCCGAGCGACACGGCGACGTCCTCGACCAGGACCGGCGGCCCCTCGTCGATGTAGACGACGGCGGTGAGCGCGTCACCCCGAGCCGGCAGTTCGAGGTCGTGCTCGACGCGCGCATGGTAGTAGCCGCGGGTTCGGTAGAGGCGGCGCAGGCGCTCCAGGTCGGCGCGGAAGCTCACGGGGTCGAAGTCCGGCGCCGGGCGCCAGATGCGCCAGCGCTGGTACCACGGGCGCTCGCTGGTCACCAGCGCGCGCCGAAGCTCGCCCGTGCCGAGCGCGCGGTTGCCGCGGAAGACGAGCGCGCGCAGCCGCCACTCGCGCCCCGTCTCCAGCGCCTCGAGCTGCACCGCGAGCGCGACGCGCGAGCCGAGCAGGGCGACGAGCAGCGCGAGCCAGGCGCGCGGCGGCATGCCCCCTGGTAACAGGCCGCCGCCGAACTGCAAGCCGCGGCGCCCTTGACGCCGGCTGCGAATGGGGATCCTCATCGCTGTCGCCAGACGGTTCGGAATTGCGGCGGATGAAGGCCGCATACCAGCACCTTCTGGACTGCGAGCCAGCCCTCGCGGACAGTCGATGAGGCGGTCGACCTGTACGGCAAGCTCTACGATACCCACATGAAGACCCGCCTCTGTGAACTCCTCGGCATCGAGCTGCCGATCATCGCGGCCCCCATGGGCTTCGTGACCGGGCCCGAGCTGGCGGCCGCGGTCAGCAACGCGGGCGGCCTCGGCATCATGTCGTTCAGCGGCAACCCGCCGCCCGTCCTGCGCGAGGAGATCCGCCGCCTGAGGCGCCTCACCAGCAAGCCGTTCGGCGTGAACCTGATCCTCTACTTCCCGATCGAGGACCACCTCGCCGTCTGCGTCGAGGAGCGCGTCCCGGTGCTGTCGCTCTTCTGGGGCGACCCGGCGCCCTACGTCGGGCGGGCGCACGCGGCGGGCGTCACCGTGATGCACCAGGTGGGCTCGGTCGCGGCGGCGCGGCGCGCGGCCGCCGCCGGCGTCGACGTCATCGTCGCGCAGGGCGTGGAGGCTGGCGGCCACGTCGAGGGGACGGTCGGGACCATGGTGCTGGTGCCGCGCGTGGTCGACGCGGTCGCGCCCACGCCGGTCGCCGCCGCGGGTGGCATCGCCGACGCGCGCGGCGTGGTGGCGGCGCTCGCGCTCGGCGCGCAGGCGGCGGTGCTCGGCACGCGCTTGCTCGCCACGCCCGAGGCCGCGGCGCACCCCATCTACAAGGCGAAGGTGGTGGCCGCGAGCGAGGAGGACACCGTCCATACCCTGCTCTTCGGCGGTGGCTGGCCGGACGCGCCCCACCGCGTGCTGCGCACGCCGTTCGTCGAGCGGTGGCTCCCGCACGAGCGGCGCGGGCAGGAGCAGCGGCCGGACGAGCCGGCCGTCGGCGAGACGCGCATGGGGGGCGCGACGGTGCCGGTCGCCCGCTTCATGTCGCTCCCGCCGGGCGCCGGCACGACCGGCGACATCGACTCGATGTCGCTCTACGCCGGGCAGAGCGCGGGGCTGGTTGGCGACGTGAAGCCGGCGGCGGTGATCGTGCGCGAGCTGGCGGAGGGCGCGCGGCGCATCCTGGCGGCGCTCTAAGGCTGGCGTCCCGCCGGGGGAGGAGGCACTTGGTGCCGGGATGGGCTCCGACGACCGGAGCTTCGGGCGCACCAGAGGGTGGTCGGCTGTCATTGCGGATACGAGTAGTGGTGCAGGCGCGAGCCGCACTGCTGCGCGGTCGTGCGCGATCGCAAGCCGCCGATCTCCATCCCCAACGATGGAGCGCCGGAGTGCGTGCGGGCATCACCCTTGCTACTGCGCCGCGGCGATGCATCGGCGCTGCACACATGGCAGCTCGTTCCTCGAGGCGCTCGGGACGATCGACTCTTATCGCCAGGATATCTCTCATGCCGGTCGCTCGCGTCATGTCGCGCGCGCGGCTGGGGGTTGGCGTCTCGCCGCCGCGCTCGTGGTCCTCACCGTGGCCGTTGCTGCCGAGCAGGTGTGGCAGGCCGAGCGGCGGAACGCCGCGCTGCGCGACGAGGTGGCTGGGCTCCACGCGCAGCTTGGTGACAAG
>VBKJ01000227.1 GCA_005879795.1 Deltaproteobacteria bacterium | reverse complement strand
AGGTGGTGGACGATGCTCTCGGTCGCGACCCTCTTCACCGGGCTCCACCCCCGGAGCCCACGGCGTGGTCGGCGTCTCGGCCGACGCCGCCGGCGCGGCGAGCGATCCGGGCTTCCTCGCCGACACGCTTCCGACGCTCGCCGAGCACGCCGAGGCCGCCGGTGTCACCACGGTCGGCGTCTCGGCAAGCCCCCTCGTCTCGCGCGCGACCAACCTGGCGCGCGGCTTCGAGACCTTCGTCGAGTTCAGTTGGGACCGCGCCCGCAACGACTGGCCGGGCGCGGCCGAGGTCAACGCGCGCTTCCTCCGTTGGCTCGAGCGCAACCGCGGGCTCCGCTTCCTCGCCTACCTCCACTACATGGACCCGCACGACCCCTACACGCCGCCCGCGGCGCTGCGCCCGCCGGCGCCGCCCGGAGTGCGCCCCGCCGTCGCCGCCGGGCAGGCGGACGTGCTCGCGCGGCGGCTCGCCGGCGCCCCGCTCTCCGCCGCCGAGGTGGAGCACCTCCGGCGGCTCTACGACGGCGAGATCCGCGCCTGCGACGCGGAGCTGGGGACGCTCCTCGACGCCCTCGCCGCGCGCGGCGTCACCGACTCGACGATCGTCGTGCTGACGGCCGACCACGGCGAGGAGTTCCAGGAGCACGGGCGGTTGAAGCACCGCATCCACCTCTACGACGAGCTGCTCCACGTGCCGCTCGTGATCGCGGGCCCGGGAGTCCGCCCCGCCCGCGTCGCGGAGCAGACACAGGGCATCGACCTCTTCCCGACCCTCGCCCGCCTGCTCGGAACCCCGCCGCCGCCCGGGCTCCCCGGCCATGACCTCCTCGCGGCACGCGCCGAGGTGCCCGCCATCTCCGAGACGCTCTACGGCCTCATGCCCGACGGCGCGACCACACCGATCGTCTCCCTGCGCACCACCGGGTGGAAGCTGATCCACGCCCCCGCCCTCGGACGCTACGAGCTGTACGACCTCGTGCGGGATCCGGCCGAGCGTGCGGACCGCTTCGCGAGCGCGCCGGAGGGCGCGCGGCTGGCCGCGCGCCTCGCCGAGTGGGAGACGACGGCGCCGGCGCCGCCCCGCGCCGAGGGCCACGACCCGGCGCTCGGCGAGAAGCTGCGCGCGCTCGGGTACGTGGACTGATGCGGGGACTCGTCCGCGATCTCGCGCTGGCGCTCGCGGCCGCGTTCGCCATCGCGCTCGGCGTGGCCGCCCGGGTGGCACTCCGCGTCGCGGCCGAGCAGGGCTGGATCGCCGCCGGCTTCCACCGCCTGATCGTGCGCACGGCGTGGGACCGCTTCGATGCCTGGCTGCCGCGCGTGGCAGCGGCCGCGCTCGTCGCTGCCGCGCTCGCGCAGGTCGTGCGCTGGTGGCGCGGGCGCCCGGCGCCGACGCGGCTTCGCGGCGCGCTCGCCGCGCTCGCCCTCCTGGCCGCGCTCCGTGCCGGCACGGCGCTCGAGGCGTGGCACGCCGCGCGCGGCCCGAACCTGCTCCTCGTCTCGATCGACACGCTGCGCGCGGACCACCTGGGCACGTACGGCTACCCGCTCCCGACGAGCCCCACCATCGACGCGCGTCTCGCCGGCGAGGGCGTCACCTTCACCGACGCGTACAGCCAGTCACCCAAGACCACGCCGTCGCACATGACGCTCCTCACCTCGCTCTACCCCTCGGTGCACGGCGTCGAGCTGTGGGAGAACGGGAAGCCGGCGCACGTCCTCAACCCCGCGGTGCACACGCTGGCCGAGGTCCTCGAGAACGCCGGCTACGCGACCGCCGCCTTCACCGGCGGCGCGCAGATCGACCCCGCGCGCGGCTTCGACCAGGGCTTCGACCTCTACACGGTGGGCGGCCAGCGGCGCCGCGCGCTCCGCTGGCTCGGACGGCATCGCTGGGAGCGCTTCTTCGTCTTCTACCACACCTACGACGTCCACGACCCGTACCTGCCCCCGGACGAGTACATCCGCCTCTTCGACCCGGACTACCGCGGGCGCGTGCTCGACGCCGTCCATCGCCTGCGCGCGCAGGGTGGGATGAGCGTGCCGGCGTGGGAAGGGATCTCCCGGCGCTTCTGGGACAGCGTCGACCGGAACGACCCCCGCGACGTGCGCTTCGTCGAGCGCCTGTACGACGCGGGCATCCGCCGCATGGACGGCGAGACGATCCGCCCGCTCCTCGACCGGCTCGACCAGCTCGGCCTCGGGCGCGACACGCTCGTCGTCTTCACCTCCGACCACGGCGAGGCGTTCGGCGAGCACGGGCAGTTCCAGCACGACGACCTCTACGCCGGCACGCTGCGCGTGCCGCTCGTCCTGCGCTGGCCGGGCCACCTGCCCGCCGGCCTCAGGATCGAGAACCGCGTGCGGCTGATCGATGTGATGCCGACCATCCTCGAGCTGCTCGGCGTGTCCGGGCCGCCATCGGTGCAGGGGCGCAGCGTGACACCGCTCCTGCACGACGCTTACGACGGCGCCGCCCCGGAGGGCGCGGTGAGCGAGTACAGCGACGGCCGGGTCTACGAGAGCCTCCGCCGGGGCGGGCTCGCCTACATCGTCGACGGGCCGGAGGAGCGCCTCTTCGACCTCCTCCGCGATCCGGGCGAGCGCGAGAACGTGCGCGCGGCCCGCCCGGACGAGGCGGCGGCCATGCGCGCGGCGCTGGAGCGCTGGCGCCGGGACTGCCGCGCGCTCGCGCTGCGCTTCGGCCCGCGCGGCGGCACGATCGCGCCGAGCGAGGAGACCGCGCGCCGGCTGCGCGCGCTCGGGTACATGGAATGAGCCGGCGCGTCGGCCTCGTGCTCGCCGCGGGCGCCCTCCTCACCCTGGGCGCGGTCGTCTGGCGCGTGCGCGCGCGGCGCGCGTACGTCCTCCCCGCGACCTTGCGGGTCGAGCAGACCGTGCTCGACCTGACGGGCCTGCTCGCCGCCGGCACGGTCGTCGCGCAGCGCCCGGACGCTCCCGTGCGCATCCGGGGTATCCGGCCGGGCCGGAACACGAACCCGAACGCGGGCTACCGCACGGCGCTGGTCGCGCCGGCGCCCGCGCTCCTTCGCTACCGGGTGGCGGTGCCGGAGCACGCGAGCCTGCGCTTCGGCGCCGGCGTCGAGCCACCCGATGCGATCGATCCCGCCGCACCGGGCGTACGCTTCACCGTGCGGGTCGACGAGCGCCGCCTGTTCTCCCGCGTCCTCAACCCCCAGGCCCACCGCCACGACCGCAAGTGGGACGACGAGCGCATCGACCTCGGCCCCTGGGCGGGGCGCGAGGCGACGCTCGAGCTCGCCA